>NZ_JBZVGZ010000019.1:0-69493 GCF_058630335.1 Halorubrum sp. SD41 | reverse complement strand
CGCACCGCGGCCATCGCTGACTGGAGGGGGGCCGCCGGCCAGCAGGGGGAGCCGGGGGAGGAGGCCCCAAAGGAAAAGGGGGGCGCGGGGCGCCGCCCCCCCGCGACTCCGATCGCGCTCGGGGCGCGGAGAACCGGCCTGGATCGTGTCGACCCGAACGCATTTCACGGAGACTCCGGATCCGGTGTCCATGGCAGTCGCTGACGAAGGTAGCCGTCACGTCGCTGAGTCGGGATTCGTCGAACGAGTTCGCCACCTCGCGGACGCCGCGAACCCGGCGTTCGCGGCCGGGAGCTTCCTCGTGCCGCTGGCGTTTTTCGCCGCGAGCCTCGCGCTCGCGAGTACCGAACTCCTCTTTTATACCCACATCGCCGCCGGCGCGGTGTGGTTCGGCTTCGCGATCATCTTCCCGGCGATCATCGGGCCGACGCTGGGCGGCCTCGACGAGGAGGCGTCGGCCGCGGTGAACAGGACGCTGATTCCGAAGGCCGTCTTCTTCCTCGTCGGCTTCTCGCTGACGACGGTGTTGTCCGGGACGGTCCTGTTGACGCCTGACCTCGGGCTCGGCTACGGCTTCGGCGGGACGTGGTCCGGGCTCGCGCTCGGTCTGGGGTGGGGGCTGTTCGCGTTCGGGCTGGCGGTCCCACACCGGCTCCAGCTCAGCGCGTACTACGAGACGCTGTCGCCGGACCCGGACGCCGCCCGGCTCGAAGCGATCGAGAAGAAGAACCTGATCGTCGGCCTGTTCGAGGGCGCCGTGATGCTCGCGCTCATCGTATTGATGACCGGGTTCCGGCTGGGAATGTAACGGCGTTTGAACGCATGGGTTGAATACACGGTTTCACAGCAGTACGGAATACGGATTACGCATTTCGCAGCATACGCTCTTTTGGGGTGGCTAGCATGGTTGCGATCAGTACAGCGATCAATAGCGGAGGTGACGCAGATCGGCCGAGTGGTTGCTTATAAGTTGCGGCGAGTCCGCGGTGGAGTTTTCCAAAGTCTCCGTCAATCGTTTATAAATAAACATCCGTTGGCCGACAGAGAGCACCGCTAAAGCCCCAGCCGCTCGCTTATAAATGGTTAGCGATGAATCGGCGGAGACTACCTCCAAAGCCCCAGCCGCGAAGCCGCCGCACACTCGCTGTGCTCCTCACTCGTTCCGGTGCTTGCGTCGTCTGCGGCGGCTTCGCGGCTGCCCGTTTGAGTCCCACCCCGCACAGCCTCACACCTCCCCAGCCTCGTCAGTCGCCGTCGCTTCGCTCGGCGACTGACTCCCTCGCGCGGGCGGTTCGCGCCGCGTTGCGGCGCTCACCGGCACGCGCCACCGCCGTGTTTATCTATAAGTAATCGTCGCCGCTCACGGGTATTTAAATATCATACCGCTGCCGCCGGTCTGACTCATCCACTCCCCTAATCGGTCGCGGAGCAGACGAATCCTCGCAGCTACGTCAGATCCCGTACAGCTCGCCGTACTTCTCGTCGACGTAGTCGAGGAAGGCGTCCGCCGAGAAGTCCTCGCCGGTCGCCCGCTTCACGAGTTCGTTCGTCTCGAAGCGGGAGCCGTGCTGATGGACGTTCTCGCCGAGCCAGTCCTGGAGGTCGTCGAACTCGCCGTCGGCGATCTTCCCGTCGAGGTCGTCGATGTCGGCCTCGGCGGCCTCGAACAGCTGGGCCGCCATCACGGAGCCGAGCGAGTAGGTGGGGAAGTAGCCGAAGTTGCCGTGGCTCCAGTGGATGTCCTGGAGGCAGCCCTCGCTGTCGGTGTCGGGGCGGATACCGAGGTACTCCTCGTACTTGTCGTTCCAGACCTCGGGCACGTCCTCGACGTCGAGGTCGCCGCGGATCAGGTCGCGCTCGATCTCGAACCGGATGACGATGTGGAGGTGGTAGGTGAGCTCGTCGGCCTCGACGCGGATGAGGTTGTCCTCGTACACCTGGTTGAACGCCTCGTAGGCGTCCCGGACCGTCGCCTCCTCCGTCTGCGGGAAGTGCTCCTGGAAGATCGGGAGGAACTGCTCCCAGAACGCCTCGCTGCGCCCGACGTGGTTCTCCCAGAGCCGCGACTGCGACTCGTGGACCGAGAGGTCGCGCGACTCGCCGAGCGGCGTGCCGAAGTGCTCCTGCGGCAGCCCGAGGTTGTACTGCGCGTGGCCGTACTCGTGGATCGTCGAGCCGACGGCGCCGAGCGGGTCCTCCTCGTCGAAGCGGGTCGTCACGCGGCAGTCGAACTGGTTGCCCGAGGTGAACGGGTGCGAGGAGACGTCGAGGCGACCGCGGTCGAAGTCGTAGCCGACGAGCTCCAGCGCGTCTCGGGAGAGCGCTTCCTGCTCCTCTTCGGGGAACGTCCCCTCGAAGGTGTCGACCGCGAGGTCGACGTCGGACTCGCGGATCTCGTCGATCATCGGGACGAGCGCCTCGCGGAGCTCGGTGAGGATCGACTCGGCGCGCTCCATCGACAGGCACGGCTCGAACTCCTCGAAGAGGACCTCGTAGGGGTCGCGGTCGGGGTCGATGTGCTCGGCGTACTCGCGCTTCAGCTCGACGTGCTTCTCGAGGTAGGGGGCGAACTCATCGAACTCGTCTTCGGCCTTCGCCTCCTCCCACGCCTGGAGCGCCTCGGAGCCGGTCTCGGAGATCTCCTCGACGAGCTCGACCGGGACGGCGTCGGCGCGCTCGTACTCGCGGCGGACCTCGCGGACGACCGCCGCCCGCTCCTCGGTGAGGTCGGCGTCGTCGAGCTCGTCGAGCAGCTCGCCCGTCTCGTCGGCGGTGACCATGTCGTGCTGGACGGAGGAGAGCGCCGAGAGCTGCTTCGACCGGGCCGGCGTGCCGCCCTCGGGCATCATCACCTGCTGGTCCCAGCCGAGGACGCCGGAGGCGCTGCCGACCGCGTTCCACCGCTCGACGCGGTCGAGGAGGGCGTCGTAGGCGTCCGGTGCGTCGGCTGCGTCGTCTGGCGCGGCTTCCGTTGCCATACGCGACGGATCGATCCCGGTCGTTAAATAGGGACCGAACGCGGAACCCGCTCGTTCCGCGCGCGGAACCGCCGAATTCCCTCGCAGCCGCGACCGGCCGCGAGCGCGAGATATATGCCCGGCGCCGCGGAACGGCCTACAACCGATGTCCGACGACGACTTCATCGACCTGCGGTCCGACACTGTCACGGCGCCCTCGGACGAGATGCGCGACGCGGCCGCGACCGCCGAGGTCGGCGACGACGTGTATCGCGACGACCCGACGGTCAACGAGCTGGAGCGCCGGGCGGCCGAGGCGGTCGGCACGGAGGCGGCGCTGTACGTGCCCTCCGGGACGATGGCGAACCAGATCGCGGTCCACGCGCACACGGAGCCGGGCCAGGAGCTCCTCTTGGAGCGCGAGTCGCACATCTACCGCTGGGAGCTGGCTGGCGCGGCCAAGCTCTCCGGCGTCCAGACGCGGACGGTAGACGCCGGCGAGCGCTGCGTCCCGACGCCCGAGGCGGTCCGCGAGGGGCTCGTCGACGAGGACCTCCACCGCCCCGGGACCGGCCTGCTCTCCCTTGAGAACACGCACAACTACCGCGGCGGCAAGGCGATCCCGGTCGATCGGATCGCGGCCGCGGCCGAGGCCGCACGCGACGCCGACGTGCCGATTCACCTCGACGGTGCGCGCGTGTTCAACGCCGCGGTCGCGCTCGGCGTCGACGCGAGCGAGATCGTCGCCCCCGTCGACAGCGTCACCTTCTGCCTCTCGAAGGGGCTCGGCGCCCCCGTCGGCTCGATCCTCGCCGGCGACGAGGCGTTCGTCGAGGACGCGCGCCGCGTCCGCAAGCTGTTCGGCGGCGGGATGCGGCAGGCCGGCATCATCGCCGCGCCCGGCCTCCGCGCGCTGGAGAACGTCGACCGCCTCGCCGAGGACCACGCCAACGCGGAGCGGCTCGCGGCCGGCCTCGACGCGCTCGACGGCGTCGACGCGCCCGCGCCCGACACCAACATCGTCGTGGCGCACACCGAAGACGCCGGCATCTCGGCCGAGTCGCTCTACGCGGCGTGTAAGGAGGCCGGCGTCGGCTGCGTCGAGTTCGCGGACTACACGACGCGGTTCACCACCCACCTCGACGTCGACGAGGCCGACGTCGACGAGGCGGTCGAGCGGATCGCGGCCGTCGTCGACGACCTCCGGGACTGACGGGACGGGTCCGCCCCCGACTTGAGGTTCGGCACGGAAACGTTCAACTCGGCTGCCGACCAACGCCCACTCATGGGTACGCAGGCAGTCGACGCGAACGCGCGGACCGGCCGAACCGTGGTGAACCGCACCCGCCCCTGAGGTCGTCGGCGTGGACATCAGCGGGCGCCACGAGGAGGACGGCGAGTACCTGATGGTCGCGGCCGCGGTCCACGCGCGCGTCGACTCCTCGCGGATCCGGTCGGTGGAGGGGGTCGGGTTCGCCGCCGCGCGCGAGGGGCCGACGCTGGAGGCGACCGTCGCGCTCGTCGCCGAGGCGGTCGGCGACCTCCCGACGCCGCCGGACGGTCCGATCGTCGCGGAGGGCGGCGAGTTCTACGAGGAGCCGGCGGAACGCGTCGGCCTCAGCTTCCAGCCCGACTTTAAATACGTCGAGAGCATAGGCGAGCGCGAAACAGTGCAGGCAGCACACCACGCCGCGTACGCCGCCCGGGACCTCCTCCGATGACCGGGGACGCCGGAGCGGCGGACGCCGACGCCGAGTCGCCGACCGAGGGACGCCGCGCAGTCGTCGCCAAGCGGGTCGATAGCGGGACGGCCGACCTCGCAGAGATCTCACAGCTCGCGGCCGCCGCGGGCTACGAGGTGGTCGGCGAGCTCACCCAGACTCGCACCGAGGACGCCGCCTTCATGTTCGGCGAGGGAAAGGTCGCGGAGCTACGCGACCTCGTCCGCCGCACCGACGCCGACGCGGTGATAATCGACAACGACGTGGGGCCGTACCAGACGTTCAACGTCGGCGGGAAGCTCCCCGAGGGCGTCGAGGTCGTCGACCGGTTCACGCTCATCCTCGAAATATTCGGCCAGCGCGCCGACACCCGGAAGGCGCAGCTCCAGGTCGACCTCGCGGAGCTGCGGTACGAGCTGCCGCGCGCGGAGGCGAAGGCGAGCCTCGCGAAGCGCGACGAGCGCCCCGGATTCATGGGGCTCGGCGAGTACGACGAGAGCGTCGAGCGCGACATCAAACGGCAGATCTCGGAGATCCGTGACGAGCTGGAGTCGATCGCGGAGAAGGAGGAGGCGCGGCGCGAGCAGCGCCGCGACTCCGGCTTCGACCTCGTCGCGCTCGCGGGCTACACTAACGCGGGGAAGTCGACGCTGATGCGCCGGCTCGCGGACGAGCTGGAGGTCGACGAGAACGCCGACCGCCACCGCGACCTCGACACCACCGCCGAGTCACAGGATATGCTGTTCACGACGCTCGGCACCACGACGCGCCGGGCGGAGATGGAGAAGCGCGACGTCCTCCTCACCGACACGGTGGGGTTCATCGCGGACCTCCCGCACTGGCTCGTGGAGTCGTTCGAGTCGACGCTCGACTCCGTCTACCGGGCCGACCTCGTGCTGCTCGTCGTCGACGCCAGCGAGCCGGTCGAGGAGATGCGCGAGAAGCTCGTCACGAGCCACGACACGCTCTACGAGCGCAACGAGGCGCCGGTCGTCACCGTGTTCAACAAGATCGACCGGCTGGAGCCCGGGGGGCTCGCGGACAAGCGCGCCGCGCTCTCGGGCGTCGCGCCCGACCCGATCGCCGTCTCGGCGAAGACCGGGGCCGGGGTGGCCGAACTCCGTGACCGCGTCGAGGGCGAACTCCCCGACTGGGAGCGAGAGCGACTCGTCCTCCCCGTCTCGGACGACGCGATGAGCCTCGTCTCGTGGGTCCACGACCACGGGTACGTCGCCGAGGAGACGTACGCGGGCGGCCAGGTGACGGTGGACTTCGAGGCGAAGCCCTCCATCGTCTCTCGGGCCCGCGCGAAGGCGGCCGAAATCGCGCCCGCCGAGTCGGCGTGAGGGGTCGCCTCGACGACGCGACCGGGTCCGGTTCGCGGCGGGACGGTGGGACGGCTCCGGCTCAGAACTGCGGGCCGAGCGACCCGAGCGCGTCGCTCTTCTCTATCGCCCGCGCGAGGTCGACGGTCGCGGCCCCGAGGGTTTCCAGCCGCTCTCGGACGGCGTCGTCCGCCACCTCGCGGGACTCGAAGTCGTCGTCGCTCGCGTACACGCCGTCGACGACGTGGGCGCCGAAGAAGGCGAAGACGGGTCGGAGCTCCTGATCGACCGCGAGGTAGTGGTGATCCGTCGCGCCGGTGGCGACGAGCCCGACCGCGGCGTCCTCGAACGGCGCCACGTCGGCCTGCCACATGCCGCGCGGGACCATGTCGAGCAGGTTCTTCAGCGCCCCGGAGTAGGAGCCGCGGTAGACCGGCGTACCGACGACGTAGGCGTCGGCCGCGACGATCCGTTCGAGCGCGGCCGCGGTGTCGCCTTCGTACTCGTCGAGCCCGCGTCCGTCCGCGGTGACGAGGTCGTACTCCGCGAGGTGGAGTACCTCCGTCTCGACCCCGTCGCTAGCCGAATCGGCCGCTTCGAGCGCGGTCTCCACCGCGCTGCGGGTCTTCGACTCGGTCGAGACGCTGCCCGCGATCCCGAGGACGGCGGTCGCGTCGGTCACCGCGCCACCTGCGCGCCAGCTATCTCTTCGACCTCGTCGCCCCCCTCGATCTCGTCGAGATCGAGCGGGTCGGCCTCCTCGACCCGCGGGATGATCGTCTCGCCGAACCGCTCCAGTTCCTCGTCGTAGTGGAGGAACCCGGCGAGCACGATGTCGATCCCGATCGCGTCGAGCTTCCGGATCCGCTCGACGATCTGGTCGTCGGTCCCGATGAGTCCGGTCTTGAACCCGTCGTTGTACTGGACCAGGTCCTCTACGTCGGAGTCGGCCCACATCCCCTCGCCTTCGGCGGACGACTGCCCGGCCTGTTTCACCTGATCCTGGAACGCCTCGACCGCCTCGTCGGTCGCGTTCTCGATGATCCCCTCCAGCGTCTCCTTCGCCCCGGCCTCGGTGTCGCGCTGGATGACGAAGGCGTTCGCCGCGAACCGCGGCGGCTCCGTGTCGAACTCCGCGGCGTACTCCTCGACGTCCTCGATCACGGCGCGGATCTCCTGAAGGCTCCCGCCGTTGATGAACAGCACGTCGGCGTTGCGCGCGGCCATCTTCCGGGCCGCCTGCGAGTTGCCGCCCTGGAACACCTGCGGGTACGGCTCCTGGACCGGCTTCGGCTCCAGTGGCGCGCCCTCGAAGCCGTCGATGTCGCGGCCGATCGTGTAGAACCGGCCGTCGTAGGTGGCACGCTCCTCCGTCCACAGCGCCTTCATCGCCTCGATGAACTCCTCGGAGCGGGCGTACCGCTCGTCGTGGGCGAGCCACGATCGGCCGAACCCGGTGAACTCGCCTTTGAACCAGCCGGAGACGACGTTGATCGAGAAGCGGCCGTCGCTGATGCGGTCGGCGGTGGCGATGAAGTTCGCCAGCGGGCCGGGCTCCCACAGCCCGGGGTGGACGGCGCCGATGACGTGGAGGGTCTCGGTCTGCGCCGCCAGCGCGTTCGCGATCGAAAGCGCCTCCAACTGGCGGTCGGCGCCGTAGCTCCCGAAGAACCGGGCCTGTGCGAGCGCGTAGTCGAAGCCGACGTCCTCCGCCGTCCGCGCTAGGTCGAGGTTGTACTCGTACGTCCAGTCGGTGTCCATCTCCCAGTCGGAGACGACCAGCCCGCCGCTGACGTTCGGTACCCAGTAGGCAAACTCCGTGTCCATACCCCTCATCCGGTCGGTTCACGGGTAAGGGACCCCGTAGTGGCGAGTCATGGCGCTGCTCCCCGGAGACGGCAATGGTTGACGCTCTCTCGGATCCGCGGGACGAACGGGACGCCGCCGGCCGGTCCGCATCGGCGTCCCGGCCGTTCCACTCGGCAGGGACCGATCACTTCGATGAGGCAGGGGCTCAATTATGCCCTGCCGGCGGGGATCCGGTTACCCTCAGCCGGCGGGGATCCGGACAAAGTATACATCCCTTGGATTGCGAACTGGTATCATGGACGACGTCGGAGTCGACGGGTGGCGAGCGAACGGGGTCGCTGACGGCGACGCCGTCGAGCCACCGGCGGGATTTTGCGACCGAGCCGTCGCAAGCGACGCGGGGATATACGAGCGGTTCGACCGCGAGGGCCCGGAAGCGTGGCGCGCGGCCGCCGACCTGCTGACGTGGGACCGGGAGTACGAGACAGTCCTCGACGACTCCGAGCCGCCGTTCTACGAGTGGTTCCCCGACGGGCGGCTCAACGCCGCGGCGAACTGCGTCGACCGCCACCTCGACGACCGCCGGAACCAGCTCGCGATCCGGTGGTTCGGGAAGCGCGGCGAGCGCCGGTCGTACACGTACCTCGACCTCCACCGCGAGGTGAACGCGGTCGCGGCCGGGCTCCGCGACCTCGGCGTCGAGGAGGACGACGTGGTCACGCTGTACCTGCCGATGGTCCCGGAGCTGCCGATCGCGATGCTGGCGTGCGCGCGCATCGGTGCGCCGCACAACGTCGTCTTCGCGGGGCTGTCCGCGGAGGCGCTCGCGACGCGGATCGACGCGGCCGACTCCGAGTACCTGATCACCTGCGACGGCTACTACCGCCGGGAGGACGCGTTCAACCAGAAGTCGAAGGCGGACAACGCTCGGATCCGCGCCGAGGGGGAGCTGTCGGCCGCGGTCGTCGTCGACCGCCTCGGCGACGAGCTGGCCGTCTCGCTGGGCGACGACGAACACGAGTACGACGCGCTCGTCGAAGCGCACGACGGCGAGACGGTCGAGCCGGTCGCCCGCGACGCGACAGACCTCCTCTTCGTGATGTACACCTCGGGGACGACCGGGCGGCCGAAGGGGGTCGAGCACGCCACGGGCGGCTACCTCGCGCACGTGGCGTGGACGACGCGGAAGGTCTTGGACGTGCGCCCCGACGACACCTACTGGTGCGCCGCCGACATCGGCTGGATCACCGGTCACTCCTACGGCGTGTACGGCCCGCTCGCGACCGGCACGACGACCGTGCTGTACGAGGGGTCGCCCGACTACCCCGACCGCGACCGCGTCTGGGACCTGATCGAGCGCAACGCGGTGAGCGTCTTCTACACCTCGCCGACGGCGATCCGGTCGTTCATGAAGTGGGGCGCGGAGTACCCCGAGTCGCACGACCTCTCGTCGATCCGCCTGTTGGGGACCGTCGGCGAGTCGATCACCCCGAAAGCGTGGCGATGGTACCGCGAGCACGTCGGCGGCGGCGACGCCCCAGTGGTCGACACCTGGTGGCAGACGGAGACGGGGGCCATCTCGCTCGCCACCCTCCCCGGGATCACGCCGATGAAGCCGGGGAAGGTCGGCCCGCCGCTGCCGGGCATCGACGCCCGCGTCGTCGGCGAGGACGGCGAGCCGGTCGACCCCGGCGAGTCGGGGTACCTCACGCTCGCCTCCCCGTGGCCGGGGATGCTGCGCGGGCTCCGCGAGGGGGACGAGCGCTACCTGCGGGAGTACTGGGTGGAGGGCGAGGACGGCTGGCGCTACCGCACCGGCGACGGCGCGACCGTCGACGAGGACGGCTACGTCACGATCCTCGGACGCGTCGACGACGTGATCAACGTCCGCGCCCAGCGGTTCAACACCGGCGAGTTAGAGGCGGCCATCGTCGACGCCGACGGCGTGACCGAGGCCGCGGTCGTCGGCGACGGCGACGGGCACATCGTGGCGTACGTGACGACGAAGAGCGACGTCGAGCCCGGCGAGCCCCTACGCGAGGCCATCGCCGACCGGCTGGCGAGCGTCGTCGGCGACGTGGCCCGGCCCGACCGCGTCGTGTTCACCCCCGAACTCCCGAAGACGCGGTCGGGGAAGATCATGCGGCGACTCCTGGAGGACATCGCCCGCGGCGAGGAGTTCGGCGACGTGAGCGCGCTCCGGAATCCGGAGGTCGTTGGCGAGATCGAGTCGACCGTTCGGGAAATGGGTAACCAGATATAATTTCATTTTGCGTTTTGGGGAACAGGTAGTAGTTACTTACCGTCGGCGACCGAACGACCGTACATGCACACCACCGTCTTCTCGCGGGACGCGATCCACGCCCGTCGCCGCGCGGTCGTCAAGACCCTCTGCTACCGGGCGCTGATGGTCACGATCACGGTGCTGGTCGCGTGGCTCGTCGTCGGCGACATCGGCCAGGCGGCGAGCATCGGCCTCGCGACCAACGCCGTAAAGACGCTCACTTACTACGGCTACGAGCGCCTGTGGGACCACGTCTCCTGGGGCGTCGGCGCGTCGAGGTGACCGGCGACCGTCGTTTCGGAGCACCGGACAAAACCGAAACCGCTCGGTCGGAAAGCGGCCGCGATAAGGGGAGCTATCGCGACGGGACGGGAGGCTCCGCCGCAGAAAGGGGCGTTTTCCGGAACAGTTTTGTTTCGGCTGCTTGTTGAGTTCCGAAACGAATGGTCGACGGCCTCGACGCGGACGCGTACGACGCGCTCGTCACCGCCGCGGAGACGTATCGCGCGGCGCTCGTCGTCAGGCTGGCGGGCGAGGCCGGGCTCCGAACCGACGAGATCACCCGCGTCGCACCGCGACACCTGCGCGAGGCGGAGTCGGTCGCGGACGCGCGACTCCTCGCGGTCCCCGCGGGCGACGACGGGAGCGAGGAGGGTGAATCGCCCTCGTCCGACGACGAACCGGTCGACCGCGAGACCGTCGTTCCGGCGTCGCTGGCGGCAGACCTCGACCGGTACGCGACGAGCGAGGGGCTCGACGACGACGACCCGTACGTCGACGTCTCGTCCCGGCGCGTCCAGATGATCGTGAGCGAGACGGCGGCGCGGGCGGCCGGCCTCACCGACGCCGCGCTCGACGAACGGGTCACCCCCAGTTCCCTCCGGAAGACGTTCGCCCGGCGGCACCTCGTCGAGCGCGACGCCGACCCGCGGGCGGTCCGGGACGCCGGCGGCTGGGAGTCGCTGGGCACGCTCGACCCGTACCTCGACCCGCTCGACGGCGAGGCGCTCGCGGCCGCCATCGCCGGCGACGATCGGGACGGCGACGCGTCCGCGATGCGGGGCGAGACGACCGTCTTACCGGGGTTCGAGGCGCTCGCGGACCCCGATGGTGCGGCCCCGGCAGCGGCCGTCGCCGCCGGACTGATCGAGGCCGACCGCTGGGCCGAGGCGTGGGTCGTCCGCCGGGCGGTCGGCGGCGAGCGGGCCGACGTGGCAACGGCGGCGGGCGTCGACCGGGAGGCGCTCGCGGACCGCGGCGTGACCGCCGGAGGACCGTGGCTTGACGCGATCACTGACGGCGCGCCCGCGGCGACCGACGGGCGTCAGGGGACCGCGGGGCGGCCCGCCGTTGCGGTCCCCGCGGCCTACGAGGGCGTGGTCCACGGCGCGCTCTGCGTCGTCGCGGCCGACGACGACCCGGTCGACGAGCCCGAACGCCGAGCGCTCGCCGCCCTCGGGGGGTGTCTCGGCCGCGCGATCACCGCTGACCGGTGGCGGGAGCTGCTCCACTCCGACGCGGTCACCGAGGTCGAGTTCCACACGACCGACGACGCCGCGTTCCTCGCCCGCGCGAGCGAGCGACTGGACTGCCGGATCGAGCTGGCGTCGACCGTCGACGTCGACGACGACGTCTCACGGGCGTACCTCTCCGTCGACGGCGCTCGCCCACAGGACTTCGCGGCGGTCGTTGAGGCGGCGACGGGCGTCTCCGACTTCCGGGTGATAGAGACCGGCGAGGACGGCTGTTCGGCGTCGGTCCGCCTCGCGGACGGGTCGCTCGTCAGGGCGCTCATCGACCACGGTGCGACCGTGCGCGACGCGTCCGCCGCCGACGGCCGGGTCCGCGTCGTCGCCGACTTCCCCGAGGGAACGAACGTCCGCCCCGTCGCGGACGGGCTGCGCGACCGGTTCGCGGACGTCAGGCTCGCGAGTAAGGAGTCGGTCGCGCGGTCGCCGCGCACGGAGTCGTCGCTGCGGGACGGCGTCGCCGACCGGTTCACGGACCGCCAGTGGGCCGCGCTGTCGGCGGCGTACCACGGCGGCTACTTCGACTGGCCGCGCGGGAGCACGGCCGAGGAGGTGGCCGACGCGATGGACGTCTCGTCGCCGACGTTCCACAACCACCTCCGGAAGGCCCAGCGCGCCCTCCTCGACGGCGTCTTCGAGGACGGCGCGGACCGGCCGATTCGGGAGGGCGACGAGCGGGCGACACCGCCGGGCGGGTGACCGGAGGGGTCTCGGGGCGACGGCCCCGCCCCGGTCGACCGCACACGGTTGCGGCCCCGCCCGACGGCGCGACTCCCGCCCCGTCCGGCCGGAGTCTATCACGATTTTTTGTATTTAGCGTCAGCGTTTATATGCCGATATTGGTTGGATACGACCGTACCATGACAGAGGGAGACGGCCAACTGGAAGCGAGATTAGCGGAACAGGAGGTATTCGAGCCGTCGGAGTCGTTCGTCGAGCAGGCGAACGTCTCCGACCCAGAGATATACGAGGAGTTCGACGAGAACTGGCCCGAGTGCTGGGAGACGGCCGCCGACCTGCTGGAGTGGGAAACCGACTACGACCAAGTGCTCGACGACAGCAACCCCCCCTTCTACGAGTGGTTCACGGGCGGCGAGCTGAACGCGTCGGCGAACTGCCTCGACCGACACCTCGACGAGCGCGGCGACGAGGCCGCCATCGAGTGGGTCGGCGAGCCCGTCGACGAGGACGACCGCACGTACACGTACGAGGAACTCCACCGCGAGGTGAACGAGTTCGCGGCCGCCCTTCGGGAGCAGGGCGTCGAGGAGGACGATGTCGTCACGATGTACATGCCGATGATCCCGGAGCTGCCGATCGCGATGTTGGCCTGTGCGCGCATCGGCGCGCCCCACAGCGTCGTGTTCGCCGGGTTCTCGGCCGACGCGCTGGCGACGCGGATGAACTCCGCGGACTCCGAGTACCTCGTCACCTGCGACGGCTACTACCGCCGCGGCGACCCGCTCGACCACCTCGACAAGGCGAACGAGGGGCTCTCGGGCGTCGACCACGAGACGACCACGGTGGTCGTCGACCGGCTCGGGCCGAACGGCGACGACTTCGGCCACGACCTCGGCGACGACCAGATCGACTACGGCGACCTCGTCGCGGAACACGAGGGCGCCGAGGTCGAGCCGGTCACGCGCGACGCCGAGGACATGCTGTTCCTGATGTACACCTCGGGGACGACCGGGAAGCCGAAGGGCGTGAAACACACGACCGGCGGCTACCTCTCGTGGGTGTCGTGGACCTCGCAGTCGGTGCTCGACATCAAGCCGGATGACACCTACTTCTGTTCGGCCGACATCGGCTGGATCACGGGGCACTCGTACATCGTCTACGGGCCGCTTTCGCTCGGTACGACGACGATGATGTACGAGGGGACGCCGGATCACCCGGAGCGCGACCGCCTCTGGGAGATCGTCGAGGAGCACGAGGCGACCCAGCTGTACACCGCCCCGACCGCGATTCGGGCGTTCATGAAGTGGGGCTCGAAGTTCCCGGACCGCCACGACCTCTCCTCGCTGCGGCTGCTCGGCACGGTCGGCGAGCCGATCAACCCGCGCGCGTGGAAGTGGTACTACCAGCACATCGGCGACGAGGAGTGCCCCGTCGTCGACACGTGGTGGCAGACCGAGACCGGCGGGATGATGGTGACGACGCTGCCCGGCGTCAAGGACATGAAGCCCGGCGCCGCGGGGCCGCCGCTGCCCGGGCTCGACGTCCAGATCCTCGACACGCTCGGCGACGAGGTAGAGCCCGGAAAGGCCGGCTACCTCACGGTACAGAAGCCGTGGCCCGGCATGCTCCGGACGCTGTACAACAACGACGAGCGCTACATCGAGGAGTACTGGGCGGAGTACTCCGACACCGACAGCGACGACCCTGACGACTGGGTGTACTTCCCGGAGGACGGCGCGAAGATCGACGACGACGGCTACATCACCGTCCTCGGCCGCGTGGACGACGTGCTCAACGTCTCCGGCCACCGACTGGGGACGATGGAGATCGAGTCGGCGATCGTCGGCGTCGAGGGCGTCGCCGAGGCCGCGGTGGTCGGCGGGAACCACGACATCAAAGGCGAGGCGGTGTACGCCTACGTCACCACCGAGGACGGCTACGAGGGCAACGACGAACTCCGCGAGGCGATCGTCGCGGGCGTCGAGGACGCCATCGGCCCGATCGCCCGGCCCGAACAGGTCGTGTTCACGCCCGACCTGCCGAAGACCCGGTCCGGGAAGATCATGCGCCGCCTGCTCGAGAACATCGCTGACGGCGAGGAGCTCGGGAACACGAGCACGCTTCGGAACCCGGAAATCGTCGAAGAGATCCAGCAGAAGGCAAACGCCGAGTAGCGCTCGGCGACCCGTTTTCAACTGTTCCACTCACGACCACGACAGACTACACGACGACAACCATCACGAAAAAACCACACAAACGAACTCACAACACACGACAAAACATGACAGATAATACCTCACGCGAACGAGACGATGCGGTCGCCGACGGTGGCCGCGCAACAGATAACGCGGTCACCGATGGTGGCCGCGCAACTGACGACGCGGTCACCGATGGTGGCCGCGCAACTGACGACGCGGTCACCGACGGCGGCGTCGCCTCCTCGGGAGCCGCACAGACGCACAACAACACCGACTACCTCGGAGCGGAGGTGAACATCCTGAATCCGAGCACGCCGTACATGCGCGATCACCTGCGCATCGTGTGGTCGGGGTTCGCCGTCTGGGTCCTCGCGGTGTGGGGGCCGGTGACCCTGACGCGGATCGCCCCCGGTCCGATGACGCAGCCGATGCCAATCTTACAGTTCCCGCTTCACTACTTCCTCGTCGCGTTCGGCGCGCCGACCAGCGCGCTGATCTTAGCGTTCTGGTACTCGCGCAAGCGGGACGCGCTCGACGAGAAGTACGGTATCGAGCACGGTGACGTCGCGGCGACCGACGGAGGTGCCGACGAATGACGGCGAGTTCGCTCCTCCTACAGAGCGACCTCCTGCCGGAGGCGCTCAACATCTCGTTCAAGGTGGGGCCCGCAGTCCTCGTGATCGGGATGTTGGGGCTGTTCCTCACGATCGGATTCGTCTTCCGTGTCGCCGACACCGAGGACATGTGGGTCGCCGGTCGGTCCATCGGGAACGTCGAGAACGGGATGGCGATCGGGGCGAACTGGATGTCCGCCGCCTCGTACCTCGGCATGGCGGCGTCGATCGCGCTCGCGGGGTTCTACGGGCTGGTGTACGTCGTCGGCTGGACAACGGGGTACTTCATCCTGCTCATCTTCCTCGCCGCGCAGCTGCGCCGGTTCGGGAAGTACACGGCGCCGGACTTCGTCGGCGACCGATTCAACTCCGACACCGCGCGCGCCATCGCTGCGGTGACGACGTTCCTCATCGGCTTCGTCTACGCCATCGGACAGGCGAAGGGGATGGCCTTGGTCGGCCTGTACATCTTCGGTAACTACGGGGGTCTCATCCCCGGCCTCGACGGGTACCAAGTGATGGTCGTCGCCATGATGGTCGTCACCGTCGGCTACCTGACGCTGTCCGGGATGCTGGGCGCCACGAAGAACCAGGCGGTCCAGTACGTCATCCTCATCCTCGCGTTCGTGGTCGGCCTGTTCGTCGTCGGCTGGACGAACGGCTACTCCACGGTGCTGCCGCAGCTGGAGTACGGCGCGCTGATCAGCCAGCTCGGCAGCGAGTTCTCCGAGCCGTTCGCCTCGTCGAGCTACTACCTGTGGGTCGCGACGACGTTCTCGCTGATCGTCGGGACCTGCGGGCTCCCGCACGTGCTCGTCCGGTTCTACACGGTCGAGAGCGAGCGGACGGCCCGCTGGTCGACGGTCTGGGGGCTGTTCTTCATCTGCATCCTTTACTGGAGCGCTCCCGCGTTCGCGGCGTTCGGGACCGACCTCTACTCGCAGAACGTCGGTGCGACGTACGGTGACCCCGGCATGACGAGCGCGGCCAGCGAGGTCATCGTCGTGCTGGCGACGCAGCTTTCGGGGCTGCCGCCCTGGTTCGTCGGCATCGTCGCGGCGGGCGGTATCGCCGCGGCCATCGCGACGGTCGCCGGGCTGTTCATCGCCGGTTCGTCGGCGATCAGCCACGACATCTACACGAACATCATCAACGAGGACGCGACGCAGCGCCAGCAGATCCTCGTCGGCCGCCTCTCGATCGTTGCGCTGGGCGCGCTGACCACGCTGGCGGCGCTCAACCCCGCATCCTCGATCGCGGCGCTCGTGGGATACGCGTTCTCGCTCGCCGGCTCCGTCCTGTTCCCGATGTTCTTCCTCGGCATGTGGTGGGAGAACGCCAATCGGCAGGGCGCGCTCGCCGGCATGACCACCGGACTCACGCTCTGGTCGCTCCCGATGATCAACCAGATCGTGCCGACGTACATCGGTTCGCTCGAAGCGCCGCTGTCGGCGGGGCTGGCGCAGTGGATGCCCGCCATCGGCTCGGCGCTCATCACGCTCCCGATCGTGTTCGTCGTCACCATCGCCGTCTCGATGGCCACCGACGAGCCGTCGCTCGAGACGAAGCGGATCGTCCGGCAGTGTCACAGCCCCGAACCGATGGGCCAACAGGAGACCGCCGAGGACGTCGTCGCCGACGGCGGCGAGGACGTCGCGACCGACGGCGGCCGCGCAATGGACGACGCGGCCGCCGAGTGCGACCGCGCAGTTGAGGAAGACGAAAACACGGAGGAGCGATAATGTACGACCGAATACTCGTTCCCACGGACGGCAGTGACGTCGCGGAGGCCGCCGTCGACCACGCGCTCGACCTCGCGGAGAAGTACGACGCCGAGGTCCACGCGCTGTACGTGGTCGACATCGACTCCGTGAACTTCAGCCTCGGCACCGAGCAGGTCGACCGGCTCAAGCAGGGCCGGTTCGACGAGATGGGTGAGCTGAAAGAGCAGGCCGACGAGGCGACCGGCGTGGTCGCCGACCGCGGAGCCGAACGCGGCGTCGATATCGTCGAGCACGTCTCCGGCGGTCGACCGCACAAGGTGATCGGCGACTACGCCGAGAACCACGACATCGACCTCATCGTGATGGGGAGTCACGGCCGCGCGGGCGTCCGCCGCGCGCTGCTGGGCAGCGTCACGGAGCGCACCCTGCGCTCGACGCACGTGCCCGTTCTCGTCGTCGACTACCTCGACGAGGACTGAGGTCGCCGCACCGGGAGCGAACCGCCCGGTCCGCGAACCGTTTCCTCGCGCGGTCGACCCCGCGCGATTCCGCAACACCGACGTATCCCCTCTTCCACACTCAGTTCATGCCCGACTCGGACGCCACGGAGACGCCGGACGACCAGCCGACCGACCCGAGCGTCGCCGACCGCGCCCGGCACGTACTCAGCGAGAACGGCACCGGGATGCTCCAGGACCTGCTGTTCGCGCTCGTGTGGGTGGGGCTCGCGTCGGCGCTGTACAACGTCGCCTTCTCGACGGCCCCGCAGTGGGTGCTGTACATGTTCATGCTCGCGGGGATCCCGGCGTACTTCGGCTTCTTCATCTCGCTGGAGATGGCCAAGGAGCGCAGCGCGCGCTGACGGCTTTTTTTAATCAGGTATCGCTCCGCCGTTCACCCGGCGAGGTCGCGGATATCGGAGACGTCGAGCAGTCGCTCGTCCGGGTCCAGCGCGGCGCGATACGTCGCCCGCGCGACGGTGTCGACGGAGAGCGGTCGCGCCTCCCCGAGCCGCGACGCGAGCGGCGGCGCGCTCGCGACGAACCGGAGGACGCGGTCGACGACGCCGGGGAGGTGCGGCTGTCCCGGGCCGTAGACGGGACCGGGCCGGAGGGTGACAACGTCGAGATCGAGGTCGGCGATGGACGCCTCGGCGCGGCGCTTCGCCGTCAGGTAGGCGTTTCGAACGCCGGGCGGCTTCGCCGCCGCCGAGAGGAAGGCGAACGCGTCGACGCCGGCGCGCTCCGCCTCCAGCGCCGTGAGGAGGGCGGCGTCCCCGTTGACGCGCTCGAAGGTGACTCCCTCCCTCGGCGCCTCGGCGAGCGTCCCGACCGAGTGGACCACGGCGTCGACGCCGTCGAGGCGGTCGCGCCACGCGTTCGGGCGGAAGAGGTCGGCGCTCGTCCACGAGACGGCGTCCGCCCACGCCTCGTCGACATCGGGGCGGCCGCTCCGCGAGACGCTGCGGACCTCGTGGTCGTCGCGGACCGCGAACCGGCACACGTCGCGTCCGATGAAGCCGCTGCCGCCGACGACGAGGAGGGTCGACATGTGCCGGCGTACGCGCCGCGTCGTCTTGGGGCTTCGGGACCGCTGGCGGAGAAGGGAGATTGGGCCGCGCTCAACGCCGCAGGAACCCGAGGAGCCTGTAGTCGCCGTCGGGGTCGTACCGGCGGAACAGGAGGCTGTTCGTCAGCACCGACACCGAGGAGAACGCCATCGCCCCGGCCGCGAGGACGGGCTGGAGCAGCCCGAGCGACGCCAGCGGGATCATCGCCGTGTTGTAGCCGAGCGCCCACACGAGGTTCTGTTTGATCTTCTGGAGCGTCGCGTCCGAGACGCGGATCGCCTTCACGACGTCGAGCGGGTCGTCGCGCATCAGCGTCACGTCGGCGGCCTCGATGGCCACGTCGGTCCCGCTCCCGATGGCGGTGCCGACGTACGCGACCGCGAGCGCCGGCGCGTCGTTGACGCCGTCGCCGACCATCATCGCCCGGCGACCGTCGGACTGGATCTCCTCGACCGCGTCGGACTTGTCCTCCGGGAGGACGCCGGCGCGGACGTTGTCGGGGTCGATGCCGACCCGCTCGGCGACCGCGCGGGCGGTGCGCTCGTTGTCGCCCGTGATCATCATCACGTCGATGCCGCGGTCGCGGAGCTGACTCACCGCCTCTTCGGCGCTCGATTTCACCGTGTCCGCGTCGGCGACGACGCCCATGAGCTCCCCGTCGTCCGCGCCGTCTCGAATCCGGGCGACGAGCATCGCCGTCTTCCCCTCGCTCTCTAAGCGTTCCATCGTCTCGGCGGCGGGCGCAGGGTCGATCCCCGCGTCGCGCAGCAGCTTCCGGTTGCCGACCAGCACCTCGTCGCCGTCGACGGTCGCCCTCACCCCGTGTCCGGGGACGTTCTCGAAGTCCTCCGGGTCGGCGAGGTCGAGTCCGCGCGACTCGGCGCCGTCGACGATCGCCTGAGCGAGGGGGTGTTCGCTGCCGCGCTCCGCGCTCGCGGCGAGCCGGAGGACCTCGTCCTCGTCGGCCCGCGCGCCGGTCCCGGCGGCCCCGTCCGCGTCGTCGGCGGCCGTCGCGTCGTCGTCCGTCGCCTGCGCGTCGCCGCCCTCGGCGACAGCGCCGCCGTCGGGGACGCGCTCGTTGCCGACCGCGACGACGTCAGTGAGTTCCATCTCGCCTCTCGTGAGCGTCCCCGTCTTGTCGAACACCGCGGTGTCGACGTCCTTCGCGCGTTCGAGGACGTCGCCGCCCTTGAACAGGACGCCGTGTTGCGCGCCGATGGTGGTGCCGACCATCGTCGCGGCCGGCGTCGCGAGGCCGAGCGCGCAGGGACACGCGATCAGGACCGAGGAGGCGAAGACGACGATCGCGAACTCGAACACCGAGACGGTCCCGCCGACCACCGCGGGGCCGCCCGCGACCTGTCCCCACAGCGGAAGTCGGTCGACGAACGCGGCGAGCGTCTCGGGGAAGGCGAACCAGACGACGCCCCAGAACAGCGCGTTCGCGATGACCGCGGGCACGAAGTACGCGGAGATGCGGTCCGCGAGGTTCTGGATGTCGGGCTGTCGGGACTGCGCCTCCTTCACCGTCTGGACGATCTGCTGGAGCGCGGTGTCCGCGCCGACCTTCGTCGCCTCGACGACGAGGAGCCCGTTCTCGTTGATGGTGGAGCCGACGACCTCGTCGCCCTCCGACTTCTCCACCGGGACGGACTCGCCGGTCACCATCGACTCGTCGACCGCGGACTGCCCCTCGACGACGACCCCGTCGGTCGGGACCTGCTCGCCGGGGCGGACCTTCATCCGGTCGCCGACCTCGACCTCGTCGATCGGGACCTCGCGCTCGGTCCCGTCCTCGTCGACGAGGGTCGCGGTGTCGGCCTCCATCTCCAGGAGCTTCCGGAGCGCCTCCCCGGCCTGCCCCTTCGAGCGGGCCTCGAGGTAGTTGCCGAGCGTGATGAACACGAGGATGAGCGCCGCCGTGTCGAAGTAGACGCTCCCGGCGACCAGGTTGAGGAGGACCGCGACGGAGTAGACGTACGCCGTCGTCGACCCCAGCGCGATCAGCACGTCCATGTTGGCGCGCCCGTTCGTGACGAGCGCCTTGTAGGAGTTCACGTAGAACGGGCGACCGAGGACGACCTGGACCGGCGTCGCGAGCGCGAACGCGACCCAGTGGATCCCGACGCCGAAGAGCCGGTCCGGCACGACCGCACCCCCGAGGAGGAGGTTGTCGACGAGGAAGAAGAGCAGCGGCGCGGACAGCGCGGCGCCGAACAGCGTCAGGCGGCGCTGCTTTCGGATCTCGGCGTTCCGAGCCGCGTCGCGCGCGCTCTCGCCCGAGCCGTCGCCCTCGCCGTCCGCCTCCTCGCCGCCGCCCTCGCCCTCGCGCACCGGCGAGTAGCCGGCGTCCTCGACGGCGTCGTACAGCGCCGACAGCGAGGTCTCGGCGGGGTTGTACCGCACCTGTGCCTCGTCGGTCGCGTAGTTCACGTCGGCCTCGACGACGCCGGGCACGGACTCTAAGGCGTCGCGGTTCGCGTCCGCGCAGTTCGCGCACGTCATGTCGGTGATCGCCACGGTCGCCGTCTCGGAGACCGCCCCGTAGCCCGACTCCTCGATCGCGTCGTAGACCGCCGCGAGCGACGTCTCCTCCGGGTCGTACTCGACGGTCGCCTCGTCCGTGGCGTAGTTCGCGTCGGCTCGCGTGACGCCGTCTATCGACTCCACGGCGTCGCCGACGGTCGCCGAACAGTTGGCGCAGCTCATCCCCGTGATGTCGAGGTGGGTGGTTCTGGTGCTCATCTTGTGTAGTACTAGGGGCTACTCCCTTAGTGCGTTTTCCCCTTCGAAACCAAAGCTATCGACCGCCGATATCTTCGGATCGAAAGCGGTAGCGGCCCGAAGACCTCCGACAGGGAACCGACGAGAGCGAAATCGGTCGGAACGCCCCGTCTCCGTCCCCGGTCCGAGTCACCGGCCCAAGTCACCGGAACGCGCCGAAGAAAGACTATTGGAAGCGGCGCCTCGTACCCACGACATGGCCCGTTTGGAGCGACTCACGGTGTTTCCGGTGAAGGGGTTAGACGGGGTCGACGTCGAGGCCGCCCGGGTCCTCGACGGCGGGACGCTGAAACGCGACCGCGAGTTCGCGCTGTTCGACGCCGACGGCGACGTCGTCAACGGGAAGCGGACCGACCGGGTCCACGACCTCTCGACCGACTTCGACACCGAGTCGGGCGCGCTCCGGGTCGAGACGCCCGACGGGACCGTCCGGCGGTTCGACCTCGACGGGGAGCCCGCCCGCGCCGCCGAGTGGTTCGGCGACTTCTTCGACGCGGAGCTCCGGCTCCGGCGCGACGAGTCGCTCGGGTTCGTCGACCGCCGGGAGATGGGCCCCTCCGTCGTCAGCACGGCGACGCTGGAGGCGGTCGCCTCGTGGTTCGATGGAATGACCGTCGAGGGGGCGCGCCGCCGCCTCCGCGCGAACGTCGAGGTGTCGGGCGTCCCGGCGTTCTGGGAGGACCGGTTCGTCGGCGACGGGGCGCCGGCGTTCGAGATCGACGGCGTCCGCGTCGAGGGCGTGACGCCCTGCGGTCGGTGCGTCGTCCCGGAGCGCGACCCCGACACCGGCGAGCCGACGCCGGAGTTCCGCGAGCGGTTCGTTCGGCGGCGCGAGGCGACGTTCCCCGAGTGGGCCGACGAGGACGCGTTCGACCACTACTACACCTTGATGACCATCGCGCGGATACCCGAGCGCGACCGCGGCGAGACGCTCCGCGTCGGCGACGAGGTCACGGTCCGCGCGTAAGCGAGGGCGACCTCGTCGATCGAACGCGATCGATCCAGCGCGGAAATTCCCTTCTAAGCGGCGAATACGCCCGAGAGAGCGCGGGCGGCGGCGATTCAGCGCGGCACACAACACTTATCACCTCGTCGGGAGACAGTTAGGATGCGATGGCGACAGGCAAGGTTGACTTCTTCAACGACACTGGCGGCTACGGATTCATCGAGACTGACGACGCTGACGAGGACGTGTTCTTCCACATGGAAGACGTCGGCGGCCCGGACCTCGAGGAGGGACAGGAGGTAGAGTTCGAGATCGAGGAGGCGGACAAGGGTCCGCGCGCGACGAACCTCACTCGGCTGTAGCTCGTTCGGCAGTATCCGCTACCGGCGAACTCGGACAGCTCTCGAAACGCGTTCCGCGTATATTATCACCGCGAGCGACAGCGCCGCCGTTTTGGTCGCAGAGCCGGAAGCGGCGCGCATGGAGGCAGACGATCCCGACGCCGACGGTCCCGACGCGAACGCCCGCGACCTCGACGCGTTCGTCGCCGAGAACCTCGACCGCTACGCCGAGACGCAGGGCGTCCTCCCGGAGCGGCTGGAGGAGTTCGGCGAGGCGTACCGGTCGCAGGGGCACCTGACCCGCGATCAGCTGTACGAGATCGCCTACGAGTCGTCGACGCGGAGCGCCTATCACGTCGAAAAGAACCCCGAGTCCCGGTGCCGGGAGGTGACCCGCAACGCCCGCGCCGTCGACGGCGACTTCTCGACGGTCCACCTGCTCACCGGCCTCGCCGGCTTCAAGGCGCCGACCGCGTCGTGCGTGCTGGCCGCGCTCGACGGCGACCGCCACGCCGTCGTCGACACGCGGGTCTGGGCGTCCTTGGAGCGGCTCGGCTACCTCGACGGTCGCAAGGAGTCGTTCGACGCCGCAGACTACGTAACGATGATCGAGCCGATCCGCCAGATCGCCGACGAGACCGAGCACCGCGCGGTCGACGTGGGATACGCGCTGTTCGCGCACGACGCGCACGTCCGAGAGGGGACGCTCCACTGACACCTTCGAGAGACCGGAGCCGAGGACCGATCAGCTCTCGGAACGGGTGGACCTCGGAGCGGTCGGACGCAGGAGAGTGCGCTCCGAGCGAGGCGGAGCCGGAAGCCGGATATTCAAGTCGGTCCGGCGAGATGCGCGTGACATGGCCTCCCGCAGACGATTCCTCCGAGCCGGGGCGGCGGGCGCTCTCGCCGGCCTCGCGGGGTGTTCGGCGGTCCCGGCTCCGCGGCCGATGCTGGACCTCACCGTGAGTAACGTGCGCGACACCGCCGTCTACCTCGGCGTGCGGTTCTTCCGGCCGGACGTCGCCGAGCGGAGCGAGGCGCTCGTCTACCGCAACAGCGTCGAGATTCCACCCGGGGACTCGGACGACCCTTGGACGGCCGAGGACGTCGTCTCGGACCGGCCGTACCGGATCGAGATCGAAGACCGGAGCGCCCGGAGTTCACATCACTACCACTACCGACCGGACTGTTCCGACGACGATCCGTACGATATCGGCGTCCTCGTCCGATTCAACCCGGACGGCGGCGTCACCTTCTCGCAGACCACGTGCTCGTCCGACGCGCCCTTCCTGTAGGCTCCGGAGTGGGACCGCACGCGAGATCCGAAGGCGTCGCGCCGCTCACAGCGGGTACTCGACGGCGGTCGCCTCGGTCGAGTACTCCCAGAGCCGCCGGGCGTCCTCGCGGTCGTAGGAGGCGTCGTTCGACCGGCCGACGGTCGGGTGCCCGCGCATGTTCATGAGGCCGCCGGGCTCGACGTAGGCGCCGCCGTCGACGTCGGTCGTCGCGGCGAACAGCATCGGCTCGACCCCGATCTCGGGGGATTGTCCCAGCACCGCGTTCGCGGCCGTCATCGCGACCTTCATCAGGGGGTTGCCGCTCTCGGCCGCGGTCCGCATCTGGAGGTTCGTGTCGGTGTAGCCGGGGTGGCAGGCGACGCTGCGGATCCCCGGGTCGTCTGTCTCGTCCGTCTCGCCGCGCGCCGCGTCGAGGCGCCGCTGGAGCTCGTAGGCGAACAGCAGGTTCGCGAGCTTACTGCGCCCGTACGCCTTCCACTTGCCGTACGACGCCTCCCAGTTGAGGTCGGCGAAGTCCATCTCGCCCTGCTCGTGGGCGCCCGACGACTGGGTGACGACGCGCGCGTCGCCACCGATGCCGTCGGCGTCTTTTAAAAGGGAGAAGAGCCGCCCGGTGAGCGCGAAGTGGCCGAGGTGGTTGACGCCGAACTGCGTTTCGAAGCCGTCCTCGGTCTCGCTCCGCGGGATCGCCATCACGCCGGCGTTGTTACAGAGAATGTCGACCGCGTCGTAGTCGTCGTTCAAGCCCTCGGCGAACGCCTCGACCGAGTCGAGCGAGGCGAGGTCGCACTCGCGGACGTCGAGTTCGCCGTCGACCTGGCCGCCCGCGTCGGTGCGGATCTCGCTGGCCGCCGTCTCACCGCGCTCGACGCTCCGGCACGCCATCACGACGATCGCGCCCCGGGCGGCGAACGCGCGGGTGCCCGCGTAGCCCAGCCCGCTGTTCGCCCCCGTGACGACGACCGTCTTCCCGTCCAGTCGCGGCATCTCGTCGGTCGTCCAGTCTGCCATGGGGTACCGAAGGGGTGTCACGGGGAGAAACCTGTCGGCCGGATCGGACGTTTCCCGTTCGTGCGAGAGGTTCTCGATCGGGGCGACGAGACGGCGTCTGACGCCGGGATCCACTTTCACCTCGCCGCCGGTGCGTTTTTAGGTGCCTCGGAGGTAGGAACGGGTACCGAATGACGTCCTTCCAGTCGACGATCGGCGACGAGGAGGGGATCGCGGAGGAGCTGGCCGAGGGCCAGCGCGAGATCTCCATCGCCGAGTTCTTCGAGAAGAACAAACACATGCTCGGGTTCGACTCGGGCGCCCGCGGGCTCGTCACCGCCGTCAAGGAGGCGGTCGACAACGCCCTCGACGCGACCGAGGAGGCCGGCGTCCTCCCCGACATCTACATCGAGATAGAGGAGGTGGGCGACTACTACCGGGTCGTCATCGAAGACAACGGGCCGGGCATCACGAAGGAACAGCTCCCGAAAGTTTTCGGCAAACTCTTGTATGGTTCAAGATTTCATAAGCGTGAACAAAATCGCGGTCAACAGGGGATCGGGATCTCGGCGGCCGTCCTGTACTCGCAGCTGACCTCCGGCCAGCCCGCGAAGATCACCTCGCGGCCGAAGGGGCAGTCGCGGGCGCAGTACTTCGAGCTCATCATCGACACGGACACGAACGAGCCGGAGATTCAGGCCGACGAGGAGACGACGTGGGACCGCCCGCACGGCACCCGGATCGAGCTGGAGATGGAGGCGAACATGCGCGCGCGCCAGCAGCTCCACGACTACGTGAAACACACCGCGGTCGTCAACCCCCACGCGCGGCTGGAACTGCGCGAGCCGGGCCTCGACGAGCCGCTGAAGTTCGAGCGCGCGACCGACGAGCTGCCGGCGGAGACGGAGGAGATCCGCCCGCACCCCCACGGGGTCGAACTCGGCGCGCTGATCAAGATGCTGGAGGCGACCGAGTCGTACTCCGTCTCCGGGTTCCTCCAGGAGGAGTTCACGCGGGTCGGCAAGAAGACCGCCGACAGCGTGATCGACAACTTCCGCGACGTCTACTACGGCCGCGAGCTCGCCTGGTCGCCGCCGCGCGCCCACGACGACCGCGACGTCGCGAGCGCGGTGAGCGAGGCCGTCGCGAACAAGGGCGCGGAGGCGACGACCGCCTTCGCCGAGGGCGTCGCCGAGACGGTTTCGAACAACGAACGGATCGCCCGGTCCGAACTCGCGGAGATCGTCGACAACGTCGCGGAGACGGTCGAGGGCGACACCGGGAAGACGTTCGGCGGAACCGTCCGCGAGAACGCGGTCGACGCCGCGTGGCGGGCGGTGACGGGGCTCGGCGGCGACGAGGACGAGAGCGAGGAGGGGGCCGCCGACTCCGGCGAAGCCGACGGCGACGCGGACGAGTCGCCGCTCGTCCCCGACGTGTACGCCCTCGTGGACGAGGCGACGTCGACGCGGAAGGACGACGCCGCCGTTCAGGCGATGGCCGAGGCGCTCTCGCGGCGGTTCGAGAACCTCGACGGCGACGCGTTCCGGATCACCCGCGACGACCTCGAACGCCTCGTCGCGGACGCGGCCTCGTTCGTCGCCGAGCAGCGCGACGCGACGTTCGGCGAGACCGCCCGCGAGAACGTCGTCGAGGCGTTCTGGTCGCGGGCGCGGACGGTCCCGGACGACCCGCCGAAGGTGAAGGCGATCGGCGGCGACCGCGACGCCGCCGCCGACCTGCTCGACGCGATGCGGACGACGGACATCCTCTCGCCGCCGACCGACTGCCTCGCGCCGATCACGGCGGAGCTGGTCGAGGCCGGGCTCCGGAAGGAGTACGACGCCGACTTCTACGCGGCCGCGACCCGCGACGCCGACGTCCACGGCGGCGACCCGTTCATCGTCGAGGCCGGGATCGCCTACGGCGGGTCGATCCCGGCGGAGGGGTCGGTCGAACTGCTCCGGTTCGCGAACCGCGTTCCGCTCGTCTACCAGCGCGGGGCCTGCGCGACGACGGACGTGATCAAGAACATCGGGTGGCGCAACTACGGGCTCGACCAGCCCGGCGGCTCGGGGATGCCGAACGGGCCGGCCGTCATAAGTATCCACGTCGCCTCCACGAACGTCCCGTTCACGAGCGAGTCGAAGGACGCGCTCGCGAACGTCCCGGAGATCGAAGACGAGATCGAGCTCGCGGTGCGGGAGGCCGCCCGCGAGCTGAAGTCGTACCTCAACAAGCGGCGCTCGATGCAGCAGCGCCGCGAGAAGCAGGACGTGCTCGGCAAGATCCTCCCGGAGATGGCCGACAAGGTGAGCGAGGTCACGGGCCGGCCGCGCCCCGACATCGACGGCGCGCTGGCGCGGATCATGAACAACGTGAGCGTCGAGCGCGAGGTGAACGGCGAGACGGTGACGCTCGTCGTCGAGAACCACTCGGACGTGAACGAGGAGCTGGAGATCACCGACATCGTCTCGACGGAGCCGACGGACCTCTCCGACGGGACGGTGGTGGACATGGACGGCGAGTGGTTCGTCCAGTGGAAGCCCGAGGTGCCCTCGGGCGACGAGCGGGAACTGACGTACGCGGTCGACGGGGACCCCGAGTTCGAGGTCAGCGTCGGCGGCGTGGAGACGGAGAAACTCACGGTGAACGCCTAAATGACGACCGAAAGCGACGCACGAGACGAGCTGATCGACCTGGCGGCGGACTTCTACGACCAGTTCGCTGCGGGGTCTATTCCGGAGATGACGCTTCCCACGCGGACGAAGAGCAACATCGAGTACGACGAGGAGAGCGGCGTCTGGACCTACGGCGACCGCACCTCGACGCGCAGCGCCAACTCGGTGCGGGGCGCGCGCAAGCTGTTGAAGGCCGCGTACACCATCGAGTTCCTCGCGAACCAGCTCGACGACGACCGCTCGTCGACGCTGCGTGAGCTGTACTACCTCTCGGAGTCGTGGGACAACGACGAGGCGCAGTTCAAGAGCCAAGACGAGTCGAACGACCTCGTCGAGGACTTGGAGATCGTCACGGGCGTCACCCGCGAGGACTTCCACATGCGCCCGGAGGAGTCGGGCGCGAAGGTGATGGGCCCGCTGGAGATCCGCGAGCAGACCAACCGCGGCGACCGCGAGATCCACTGCCAGCTCGACGTCGGACAGGGCGGCTACCAGATCCCCAACAACCCCGACACCATCGAGTTCCTCGACAACGACGCGGAGTTCGTCCTCTGCGTCGAGACCGGCGGCATGCGCGACCGGCTCGTCGAGAACGGGTTCGACGAGGCACACGACGCCCTCGTCGTCCACCTCGGCGGCCAGCCCGCCCGCGCCACCCGGCGCCTGACGAAGCGCTTCCGCGACGAGCTCGACCTCCCCGTGGTGGTGTTCACCGACGGCGACCCGTGGTCGTACCGCATCTACGGCTCCGTGGCGTACGGCTCGATCAAGTCCGCGCACCTCTCGAAGTACCTCGCGACGCCGGAGGCGCGGTTCATCGGGATCCAGCCGGAGGACATCGTCGAGTACGACCTCCCCTCGGACCCGCTCTCGGACTCGGACGTCAACGCCCTCGAATCCGAGCTGGAGGACCCGCGCTTCCAGACCGACTACTGGGAAGAGCAGATCGAGCTCCAGCTCGACATCGGCAAGAAGTCCGAGCAGCAGTCGCTCGCGAGCCGCGGCCTCGACTTCGTCACGGACACCTACCTCCCCGAGCGGCTGAACGAGATGGGCGTGCTGTAGGCGCGACCGCCGCCCCGGGCGCGGACGGCGCCCCTCGCTACTCGTCGGCGTATCCGATCTCGTCGACCTCGCGCCGTTCCTCGTCGGCGTCGTCGTTCGGGTATTTATAAACGACGCCGTCTTCCTCGTCGGTCGTCGCGTTGTGCGACCCGTCACAGAGCGGCTTCGTGTCCGACAGGCCGCACTGACAGACGTAGATCAGTCCGTCGTCGCCCTTGTCGTCGTCGTCGAGTATCGCCGGCCCCCGCTCCTCGTGCGTGACTTCGCGCGCCATGGGCGCGGTTCGGCTCCCACCCGAATACGGCTTGTGTCCGCCGCAACCCCCTTGCCCGTGGGGCGCGTACGAGCGGTATGAGCGAGACCGACGAGCGCGACCCGAGCGAGCTGACCGACGAGGAGTGGCGCGAGCGGCTCTCCGAGGAGGAGTACCGCGTGCTGCGCGAGAGCGGCACGGAGGCGAAGTTCTCGGGCGAGTACGTCGACCACCACCCCGACGACGGGGAGTACCGCTGTCGGGCCTGCGGGACGGTCCTCTTCGAGGCCGAGACGAAGTACGAGTCCGGCTGCGGCTGGCCCGCCTTCTACGCCGCCGAGGAGGAGTCGGTGACGACGCAGGTCGACACCAGCCACGGGATGCGCCGCACCGAGGTCCGCTGCGCGAACTGCGACTCCCACCTCGGTCACGTGTTCGACGACGGCCCCGAGCCGACGGGCAAGCGCTTCTGTATCAACTCGGTCGCGATGGAGTACGACGACGAATAACTTAGTTCGCCAGACACGTTGGGAGAAGACGTTTATAAATCGATCTCGGGCACTGTTGTCAGCGATATATAAGCGATCGACGACGCAATGAAGGTTTCCGAATCTCCAGCCGTTCGCTTATAAGTAGTTGTCAGTGGTTCTGCGGTAAACAACTTCAAAGCCCCAGCCGCTCGCCCATAAATGACTAATCACAGATCGGTGTCGAACACCTCCAAAGCCCCAGCCGTGAGGCGGGCGCAGGCGACGCAAGCACCGCAAGGAGCGAGCACCGCGAGCGACTGAGGAGCGTGGTTCGAGAGAGCGAAGCTCTCTCGTCATCCCGAAAATCTTCGATTTTCGGGCGACAGCGAGCGTGCGCCCGCCTCACGGCTGCCCCTTTGAGTCCCGCCCCTCCGGAAGACGGTCCTGCTCGCTCACTCCGTTCGCTGCGCGGGCTGCGACTTCCGTGCTCCCGCTCGCTTCGTCGCCGGCGCTTTGCGCCGGCTGCCAGAGGGACCTTCGGTCCCTCCCTGCTCGCGGGAACGCACAGCACAGCACCTCACACCTCCCCAGCCTCGCCGCTCACGCCCTCCGGGCGTTCGCGGCGTCCCTCGCGCGTGCTGTCTCGCGGTCGCCGGGGCGACCGCTCGCAGGCACGCGCCACCGCGTCGTTCTTTATAAGTAATCGTCGCCGCTGTTGGCGGGAAATTAAATATCACGCCGCTGCCGCCGATATGATCCACCAACGTTCGCTATCGAACGCCGTCGCGTCCGCTGAGTGTCACCCCTCGCAGAGCGGCAGTTGGACGACGAAGATCGCACCCTTCGGTTCGTTGTCCTCGACCCACACGTCGCCGCCGTATATCTCGACGAGCGACCGGACCAGGTAGAGGCCGATCCCCGCTCCCGGGCTGTCGAGCCCCTTCTCGCCCTTACCGAATATCTCGTCGCGCTGGTCCTCGGGGATCCCCGGTCCGTTGTCGGCGACGCGGATCTCCGCGACGCCCTCCGCCTCCTCGACGCTCGCGGACACCGTCACCTTCGGCGGAGTCTCGTCGTTGTGCTGGACCGCGTTCCGGAGGAGGTTCCGGAACACGGAGCTCAGCATCTCGTCGCCGACGACCTCGACCTCCGGGAACGAGCCCTCGACCGTGAAGACCGCCTCCGGGCACCCCGACCGGACCTCCTCCACCTGCTGCGAGAGGACCCGGTCGAGCGCGACGCGGCTCGGCTCCGTGTCCTCGCGGAGCATCACCTCCGCGAGGTCGCGGACCGTCGTGGTGAGCGAGACCGCGCTCTGGGTGTTGCGCTTGATCACGTCCAGGTACTCTCTCCCCTCCTCGTCGACGTGGTCGTCGAGCAGCTCGGCGTACGCGCCGACGAGCTGGAGGTCGTTGCGGATGTCGTGGCGCATCACCTGGTTCAACAGCCGGAGGTCGTCGCGCTGTCGCTTGAGCCGCTCTTCCGGGTCCACCTCGGCCTCGCTCATGACGATACGTACGCCCGCCCTGAATTTTTAAATGCCGGTTGCGGACGACGCCCGGGCGAGCCGCGCCCGGCCTACATCCCCTCGTCGAGCAGTTCGCGGGCCACGATGTTCTTCTGGATCTCCGTGGTCCCCTCGTAGATCTGGGTGATCTTCGCGTCGCGGTAGAGCCGCTCGACGTCGTGGTCGTTGACGAAGCCCGCGCCGCCGTGGACCTGGACCGCCTCGTCCGCGACCTCCACCGCGGTCCGCGAGGCGAACTCCTTGGCCATCGACGCGAGCGCGGTCAGGTCGCCCGACTCGTTGTCGACCGCCCACGCCGAGCGGTAGGTAAGCCAGCGGGCGGCCTCGGTGTTCGTGTGTATCTCCGCGAGCTTGTGTTTGATCGCCTGGAAGTCGCTGATCGGGCGGTCGAACTGCTCGCGCTCCTCGGCGTACTCCAGGGCCCGCTCGGCCGCGCCGCGGGCGATCCCGACGCCCTGCGCCGCGACCGCGGTGCGCGTCTCGTCGAAGAACTGCATGAGCTGGAGAAAGCCCATCCCGCGCTGGCCGATCAGGTTCTCCTCGGGCACCCGGACGTCGTCGAAGCGCAGCTCCGCGGTGTCGCTCGCGCGGATCCCGAGCTTGCCGGTGATCTTGTCGCGGGTGAGCCCGTCGCGGTCGGCCTCGACGAGGATCTGCGAGTAGCCGGAGTAGCGGTCGTCGATCTCGGGGTCCGTCTCGCAGACGACGACGAAGTAGTCGGCGACGGTGCCGTTCGTGATCCACATCTTCGAGCCGTTTATCACCCACTCGTCGCCGTCCTTCTCGGCGCGCGTCGCGACCGAGGTCACGTCCGAGCCCGCCTGCGGCTCCGAGATGGCCGAGCCCATCACCGCGTCGCCCGCGGTCACCTCCGGAAGCACGCGCTCCTTCTGCTCCTCCGTCCCGAACTCCATCAGCGCCTCCGCGCCGAAGCCGGCGCTGGAGATACAGAGCCCGATCCCGGGGTCGGCCGCGAACAGCTCCTCGGTGAGGATCGCGTTCTCCAGCGAGGAGTAGCCGATCCCGCCGTACTCGACCGGGACGTGCGGCGCGAGCAGCCCCATGTCGGCCGCCTTCTCCATCACCTCGTGGGGGTACGCCTCGTCGACGTCGTACTCGGTCGCCACCGGCCGGATCTCCTCGTCGGCGAACTTCCGCACCTCCTCGCGCAGCTGCTTCTGTTCGTCCGTTAGCTGGAACTCCATACGCGGACGATCAGGAACGAGCGTGATAATCGTTAGCGAACGCTCGACAATTCGCGAGGAGTTGTTCGTTTAGGAACCGTCCGCCGGGTACTCGCGCTCCTCGCGCACCTCGTAGTGGCGCGCGCGGTCGTCGTACCGCTTCAGCACCTCGCGAGCGGCGTCCGGGACGTGCGCGTCCCGGTACTCCTCGCCGGCGAACGACTTCACTGACTCCAGCGAGTCGAACCGCAGGATCGTGACGAACTCGACCTCGTCGCCGTCGGCGTCGCGGCGGAGCACTCGGGCGCCGCGGTACCCCTCGTTGTCGGCGTCCGCGAAGTCGGGAAGGATCTCCTCCCGGAGCAGCCGCTCGTACTCGTCGGCGTTCGCCGGCGTCGTCCACCCGTGCCAGATCCTGTCGATCATCGTCGTTCGGCGACCCCGGTCACCGTCCGCTTGGCGGTCCCGATCATCGACCCTCCACGAACGACGCGATCCGGTCGGTCGCCTCCTTCAGTTCGCCCATCGAGGTCGCGTACGAGACGCGGAGGTGGCCCTCGCCGCCCGCGCCGAAGACGGAGCCGGGGACGACCGCGACGCCCTCCGCCTCCAGCAGCGCCTCGGCGAACGCCTCGTCGTCGCCGCCGCACTCGGGGAAGGCGTAGAAGGCGCCGCCCGGCTCGAACGTGTCGAGGCCCATCTCGTTGAACCGGGAGACGACCAGCCGCCGGCGGCGGTCGTACTCCTCGACCATCTCCGTCACCTCGTCGTCGCAGCGGTCCAGCGCCTCGATGGCCGCGTACTGCGGCGTCGTCGGCGCGGACAGCATGGTGTACTGGTGGATCCGGTTCATCGCGTCGATCGCCTCCGCGGGGCCCAGCGCGTAGCCCAGGCGGAGCCCGGTCATCGCGTACGCCTTCGAGAAGCCGTTGACGACGACGGTGCGCTCGCGCATTCCCGGCTGGGTGGCGATCGAGTTGTGGTCAGTCTCGTAGGTGAGCGCGGAATAGATCTCGTCGGCGACCACTCGGAGGTCCTCGTCGCGGCAGAACGCGGCGACCTCGGCCAGCTGCTCGTCGGTCATCGTCGCGCCGGTCGGGTTGTTCGGGTAACAGAGGACGAGCAGGTCGGCGTCGCCGGCGCCCGCCGCCTCCAGCGCCTCGCGGGTGAGCGCGAAGTCGTCCTCTGCGCGCGTGGGGACCGTCAGCTGCTCGCCGCCCGCCAGTTCGATCCCCGGCCCGTAGGAGATGTACGTCGGCTCGTGGACCGCGACGGTGTCGCCGGGGTCGACCAAGGCCCGGAACGCGAGGTCGACCGCCTCGCTCGCGCCGGTGGTGACGAGCACCTCCGACTCCGGGTCGTACGACTGGTCGTAGCGCTCGTGGTGGTCGGCGATCCGCTCGCGGAGCGCCGCCATCCCGCGGTTCGCGGTGTAGGAGGTCTTCCCGCGTTCGAGCGAGTCGATCGCGGCGGTGCGGGCGGTCCACGGGGCCGAGAAGTCCGGCTCCCCGACGCCGAGCGAGATGACGTCGTCGCGCGCCTCCGCGAGCTCGAAGAACTTCCGGATCCCGGACTCGGGGAGGGTTCGCGCGCGGTCCGACAGTCTCATGGCGACACGGAGAGGCGGTCGTCGTCGTCGCCGTCCTCGAACCGGATCCCCCCGTCCTTGTACGTCTCCATGATGTAGTGAGTCACCGTCTGGGTGACCTCCGGCATGGGCGCGACCTGCTCGGAGATGAACTCGGAGACGTCCTGCATGTTCTCGCCGAGCACCTCGACGGCGAAGTCGTAGTCGCCGGACACGAGGTGTAAGGCGTCGACCGCGGGGAACTTCGCGATCCGGTCGGCCACCTGCTCGTACCCCGTTTCGCGGTCGAGCTCGACGTTGATCTCGACGACCGCGCGGATCTTCCCCTCGTCGACGCGGTCCCAGTCGACGACGGCCTGGTAGCCGTGAACGACGTTTTTCGCCTCCAGCGCGTCGATCGCGTCCGCGACCGCCGCCGCGTCGAGGCCCGTCTGGGCCGCGATGTCGTCGATGTCCTCGCGGGCGTTCCGCGCCAACACGTCGAGTACCTCGCGCTCGGCGTCCATACCTCACGATCGCGCGGGGACGGTTTATGAGTAGCGACGGGCGCAACACGGGCGAGCGGCGGGGGGTCAGGTGCGTGCGCCCCGAACCCTTTTTAGTGATACCACTGTATCACACGATATGAGCACCGACACAGACGCGGGCGACGACCGGATGGAGAAGATCAACGTCCGGGTTCCGAAGTCCCTGCTGGACCGGATCGACGAGGAGTGGGAACGGCGGGGGTACGCGAGCAAGTCCGAGGCGATCCGCGACGCGCTGCGCGACTGGGTGGACCCGTCGGTGACGCTCTCCGAGGAGACGCTGTCGGATCTGGCGGAGAGCCGCGAGCAGGCGGAACGCGACGAGACGGTGTCGGCCGACGAGGCCCGAGAGCGACTGGGTCTGGATGACTGAGGTCGAGTACACCGAACAGGCGCTCTCTCACCTCGAATCACTCGATTCGCAGGCCGCCGATCGGATCCTGAACAAGGTCGACGAGGCGACGGAGTGGACCGAACACCGATTGGAACCGCTCTCCGGCTACCCGTACCACAAGCTCCGCGCCGGAGACTACCGAGCCATCGTCACGTGGGACCGGGGCGCTGACCTCATTCGCGTCGAGGCCGTCGGTCACCGCCGGAACGTGTACGATCGACACCTCCCTCCCTGAGCGCTCACTGCTGTTCCTCCCCTCTCCTTCCGGCATCCCCACGGCTTTCCGCGTGGCGCGAGATCCGTCGCGCATGGCTTCGAACACCACCGGCGGGAGCGAGACGTTCGACATCGGCGGCGAGCTTACCGTCAACCGACTCGGCTTCGGCGCGATGCGGATCACGGGCGAGGATATCATCGGCCGCCCCGAGGACGAGGCGGACGCGAAGGACGTGCTCCGGCGCGCGGTCGACCTCGGCGTCGACTTCGTCGACACGGCCGACTCCTACGGGCCGGGCGTCTCGGAGCGGCTCATCGGCGAGGCGTTGGGCGACCCCGACGACGTCGTCGTCGCCTCGAAGGCCGGACTGCTCCGCAACCGCGAGGGCGACTGGCTCCCCCACGGCGACCCGGACTTCCTGAAAAATCAGGTGCTGTGTAGCCTCGACCGACTGGGGACCGACACGATCGACCTCTACCAGTACCACCGCCCGGACCCCGACACCGACTTCGAGGAGTCGGTCCACGCGTTCGCGGAGATGAAAGACGCCGGGCAGGTCGCCCACGTCGGCCTCTCGAACGTCACCGTCGAGCAGCTGGAGACCGCGATGGAGATAGTCGACATCGCGACGGTCCAGAACCGCTACAACGTCGGCCACCGCGACGACGAGGACGTGCTGACCGCCTGCGAGGAGAAGGGCGTGGGGTTCATCCCGTGGGGCCCGATGTACGCGGTCGACGACGGCGAGGCCGGCGAGGCTCTCGCCGAGGTCGCCGAGCGGCGGGACGCGACCCCCCAGCAGGTCTCGCTCGCGTGGCTCCTCGACCACTCCGACGTGACGCTGCCGATCCCGGGGACGTCGAGCGTCGACCACCTCGAGTCCAACCTCGCGGCCGCGGACCTGTCGCTGACGGACGAGGACCGGGCCGCGCTGAACGACGTCGACCCGCAGTAGGCCGCGAGGCCACGCCTGCCGGCTTCACCCGGCGGTCTCGACGTCGGCCATCTCGGCGACCTTCAGCGCGGTCGCGACGTTGAATGCCAGCCCGAGCGGCGCGGCGACGACCGCGGCCGCGACCGCGCCGCCGGGGCCGGCGTGCGCGAGGAGGCTCACCGGGACCGAACAGAGCGCCGTGACGACCGCGACGGCGAGGAAGAACCCGAGCGGTCGGTGTTCGTCCACGAGCGCTCGTGCCCGCCGCGCCGCGGACTCGATCCCGCGGTCCTCCAAGGCGAGGACGTAGACGGTCGGGAAGTACAGGTACGAGACGACGAGCGCCGCGAGGACCGCGACCACGAACAGCGGCGGGAAGAGGAGCAGCGGCAGGAACAGGGCCGCGAGTGCGAGGACCACGAGCGCTTCGAGGAGGATCATCCGAGCGCCAAACCGGCGGACGGCCGTGACGAAGTCGAAGCGCCCGGTCGTGATCCCCGCCGCGATGCTCCCGAAGTACCCCGCGCTCAGCGCGCCGGAGACGACGACGTACGCGCCGATCAGGGGTGCGAGCAGCGGCAACGGGTCGACGGCCCCAAACGGGAGCGACACCGTCACGCCGTCGCCGCTCGGCGCGTCAACGAAGCTCCAGAGGTCGTACCGGTACACCGGGAACGAGGCGCGGAGCGAGAGCCCGTTCGTCCGTCCCGTCGCGAGCAGTTCCCGGGCGCGGAACAGCGCCGTCGCCAGCGGGACGAGCGCGAGCGGAAGCAGCCGCCCGAGGTGCGCGAACGTGCGTTGGAGGATCGGTTCCGGGGGCGGCGTGTCGGCTGACGGACCGGTGGAGGGCTCGGCCATGGCGGGTTGATTGCGTTCGATCGTGAAAAGCGTCGTCCGTTCGCTCCAATCGACCGCACGCCGCGACGGGATCGAGGTCCGGTGGCGAGCCTACTCCTCGAACGGGTTCGTCAGCTCGACGGTCTCCTCGCGGTCGGGGCCGACGCCGACGGCGTACACCGGGGTGTCGATCTCGTCGGCGAGGAACTCCAGATACTCGCGGGCCGCCTCGGGTAAGGCGTCGTAGCCGGCCTCCGCGACCGTCGAGGAATCGAACTCTTCCCACGTGTCGAGCGTCTCGTATATCGGCTCGCAGCGCTCCCACCGATCGGTCGTGGTGGGGACCGTGTCGATCTCTTCGCCCTCAAGTTCGTAGCCCGTACACACCCTCAGCTCGTCGAGCCCGGCGAGTACGTCGACGTGGTTGACCGCGACGCCGGTGAACCCGGAGACGCGCGCCGAGTGCCGGAGCATCGGGAGGTCGAGCCAGCCGATCCGGCGCGGACGACCGGTGACCGTGCCGAACTCGCCGCCCTTCTCGCGGATCTCGTCGGCGAGCGCCTCCTCGGCGGCGTCGCCGTCGAGCTCCGTCGGGAGCGGGCCTTCGCCGACGCGCGAGAGGTACGCCTTCACGATGCCGACGACCTCGCCGTCGCCGACTTTCGTGACGCCGAGCCCGGAGCCGACGGCCGCGCCGCCGGCCGTCGGGTTCGACGAGGTAACGAACGGGTAGTTCCCGTGGTCGACGTCGATGTGGGTTCCCTGCGCGCCCTCGAAGACGATCGCGTCGCCGGCCTCGTGACGGCGGTAGAGGTAGTCGGAGCAGTTGACGGTCATGCCCTCGTCGGCGAGGCGCTCGCCGATCGCGGCGAACTCCTCGTGGAGCGCGTCGACGTCGAACGCCTCGGCGCGGTCGTCATCGTCGAGTTCGAGCCCGTACACGTCCTCGACGAGCGCGCGCTTCTGCGGCACGGCGTACTCCAGCTTCTCGCGGAGCGCGTCCGGGTCGAGCAGGTCGGCGACCCGGATTCCGCGGCGGCCGGCCTTGTCCTCGTAGGTCGGGCCGATCCCGCGGCCGGTGGTGCCGACCTCGTCGCCGGCGTCGTCGTCGGCCTTCACCTCCTCCTCGATTCCGTCGAGCACGCGGTGGTACGGCATGATAACGTGCGCGCGGCGGGCGACGCGCACGTCGGGGTCGAGCCCGCGCTCGCGCAGGTCGTCTATCTCGGTGAACAGCGTGCGCGGGTTGACGACGCAGCCGTTGCCGAGAATGCCGACGGTCCCCCGGACCGCGCCGCTGGGAACCAGCGAGAGCTTGTACTCCGCGCCGCCTTCGACGACGGTGTGGCCGGCGTTGTCGCCGCCCTGATAACGGACTACGACGTCCGCGTCCCCTCCCCACCGGTCGACGAGGGCGCCCTTGCCCTCGTCGCCGAGCTGGGAGCCGACGATGGTGAGTGTCATTCCGCCTGCCGGTTTCCCGCGGGGGGTAAAACCGATTACGGTCTGCGACCGGAGAGACCAGCATAAATACGGATCGAATTCAGAGATATTTCCGTAAAATCGCCTTGTTCGTGTATTGTCTCTCAGCAGTATATCTGATGGCTCTCCTCGTGAAATAACCCCTGACTCGGATTGCTGAATCACAGGTAAAATAGGTTAAATATCGATGAATTTGTAGTTCTGTTCACAATGACCTGCTGACCATGTTCCCGGAACTGAATTAATATAAAATAGCATATAAATCCTCAGATTCATTTACTAACGGTCAAATTATGAGTCATGTCAAATCGGATCCTTTTGTACTCTGGCCAAATGGGAGGAAAATCGACGTTCACAGGCGGCCTGTTCAGTCACTTACAGAACCGCGAAGATACGGTGGTGAGTCACCGGATGCAGTATGGGAGGCCCGAGGACTTTGAGAAGCGCATTTTGTCGCAACTACTTGAGAGCCACCAGTACCCTCACCAAAATCCGGAACTATATATTGTCGACGTAACGCTGGGCGGGGGCGCACGAGATGGGCGACCTGACGAAATCACAATTATCGATTTTCCGGGAGAGTCCATAGAACTCATTCGTGACGACCCTCCCTGGAACCAACAAGATACGGATTCGATCGAACGACAGTACGAAGAACTCGAAACACACGATGATGGTTCCAGTTTCCTTATGTCGATAGAAGAACGAGAAACGGTGATTAAGCACGAATACTTTCAGAGCGATACCGTGATTTTCCTATTAAACTTCCATAAACTGCTCATGACTAATCAGCACACGCCCGTATACGACGCACGCGATTTGCGAACAGTGGCCGAAGAAAAGGACATCGCCCTCGTCGCTATCGGTACGGATATTCTCGACTACAAGCCGAACGATGATGTCGTTAGTAGCGACGGATTATTGAGTTTTATCCGAGGGTCCGGGAGTTCAGTCGACTCGGAGTTACTCGATACCATAGACGACACCGTTTCGGTGCCAGGCATTTGGGACATACTATACACAGCCAAATCAAATAAAAATATCTCGTTTTTCGGGGTAGCAGTTCCGAGCCGAGAGTCTGGTGGAGACGACCGCTCAGTTGTCTCCGAAAACGGAGTGGCGGAAACGTGGGGATACAAAAATGTCCTCAAGTGGTTATCTTGACTCGTTCTACAAACCAACTGATCAGGAGCGACGTCAAATCGGCGCTATAGCTCTCTGAATTCCGATGGAAGTACTGAGAACTGGACCTGATCTCCGAGGATTTACTGTCGTATTTATAACTCTGCCGCCGTGCCGCGATCGAACACGTTAATTACTCCCACGTCAAAGCCTGCGATCTGACGAGGCCTCCCCGGCCGCCGACAGCAACTTTTAAACGGGGGCATGACGAGTTAACATGTGCCATGATAGATCGACTAGAGAAGGAGGTAGACATGCTGGAACGTCACCTCCAAGTCCTGCGGATGGTCATCGAGAACGAGCCGATCGGCATCGTGAAGATGTCGAACGAGACGGGCTACCCGCACCACAAGGTCCGCTACTCGCTGCGGGTCCTCGAAGAGGAGAACCTCATCGAGCCGTCCAGCCAGGGCGCGATCACCACGGAGCGGACCCACGAGTTCGTCGACGAACTCGACGAGAAGCTCGACGAGACCGTCGAGAAGCTCGGCTCCATGCGGATCGACGACGCCGCCGAACTGGAGAACTGACCTGAATTTCGATTTCGCCCGCCGACGTGACTGACGCGTTTCTGCGCTCCCGGTAGCCGTCTCCGACAGGGTCCCGTGACGGCTACAAGTCGGGGACCGTCATGTGGAACCCGCCGTCGCGCGCCTCGACGAGGCACAGGTGGTACCCCTGCTTGCGCGAGAGCTTCACGAAGCTCGCCCGCTTCGACCGGCTGAACAGGCCGCCGCCGACCGCGTCGCTCGCGGTCTCTAAGGCGCCCGGCTCGAAGAAGCTCTCCGTCACCGCGAACGCCCCGGCGAACGTCTCGTTCGAGGCCGCGATGTCGCGCCCGTTCTCGACGAGCGACTCCAGCGTTCCCTCCGGCGTGGGGTCCCGGCTGTCGTTCAGGTCGGCGACGAACAGCGGGTGGCCCATCCGGTCGCGCAACACGAGGTCGAACGCCCGCTGCTCGCGGACCTCCTCGCCGCCCTCTCGGAGCTCGACGGACACCGTCCCGCCGATCTCGGCGCGGTCGATCTCGGGAAGCGCGTCGTAGAGGTCGCGGAGTGTCCCCTCGTTGCCGGTGCCGCGGACCTCGAACGGGAGGTCCTCGACGAGCCAGCGGGTGAAGCCGTACTCGATGGTGTCCTCTAAGAACTCCGCGAACGGCCGGCCGTCCACCGCGAGGCCGTCCGTCTCGAAGCTCGTGTGGTGTTCGACCCGGAGGTTCTCGCGAAGCGCCTCGCGGTCGACGGTCCCCTCGTGGGCGTCCGCCAGCGTCGCGCCCTCCTTCGAGTCGTACCTGATGAACAAGTTCGTCCCGTTACGCGCCTCGCCCGGCGTGAGCGTCCGCTCCGCGTCGGGGAGCCGCTCTTTGGCGTTCGAGAGCTCGCTGCGGAGCCGGTCGCGCTCCTCCTTGAGCTCGTCGACCTCGGACTCGAGCCGGTCGACCTCGTCGGCCAGCTCGTCGCGCTCCGACTCGACCTCGTCGCGCTCGGTCGCCAGCCGGTCTCGCTCCTCCGCCAGCGACTGCCGCTCCGTCTCCGTCTCCTCTAAGGCCGCCTCGAGTTTTCGAACCCTATCGGGGTCGGCGCCGCCCTGCGCGTCGCGTCCGTCGCGTTTCGACACCGCGGACGGCCCCGACGACGTTCCGTCGGTGGAGCGCGGCGACGGCGACCCGCCGTTCGCGTTCGACCCGTCCCGATCGGCCCTGCCGCGGTCGGCGCCCGAGCGGGAGCGCCGCGACGACGCGGCGCGGCGCTCTTCCGCGCTCCGGGGCTCCCCGCCCGCCTCGGAGGGGTCGAGCGCCGGGATCGACTTCTGTTCCCGCCACTCGGCCTCCTCCGAGAAGACGTCCTCGGAGTCCGGCGCGTCGGCGGCGTTCGGGTCGGGAGAGTCCCCGGCGTCGGACTCCGAATCGGACGCCCCGTCGGGCTCGGTCGGCGGGCGGCGCACGCGGTCGGATCCGGCCGGTCCGTCGGCGTCCCGCTCGGCCGACTCCGCGTCGCCGATACGGACCTCGTCGGGCGTCGATCCTTCTTCCGCCGACGCCTCGCCCCCGTTGCGTTCGTCTCTCGCGTCGACACCCGGCGACTCGTCGCTTCCGCTCGCGGCGGTCGGGTCGCCGTCTCGGCCGGCGCTCGCGGCGGGACCGACCGCGCTCGCGGGGCCGCCGTCGTCTCCTGCCGTCTCCGGCTCGGCGTCGCTCTCGGCGTCCGACGGTCCGTCGTCCGCGTCGCTCGCGTCGTCGGAACCGGCGGTCTCGGTCGGGTCGACCGCGGCGCTCGGTTCACCCGCGTCGCCCGCGTCGTCCGCATCTTCTGCGTCGTCGCCGTCCGGGAGCGGGCGGACGTCGAGGTCGACCTCGTACACCGTGTAGATGCCGACCTCGTCGGCGGCGAGGTCGAACGCGTCGTCGCCCGTCTCCAGCCGCCGCGCGTTGCCGACGTACGCGGCCGCCATCGACTCGCCGCCGGTGTAGGCGACGTAGTAGTCGCCGGAGAGGACGTTCTCCGACAGCTCGATGTAGCCGGTGAACCCGCCCTGCGAGAGCTTCCGGTCGGCCTCCTTCAGCGGCGTGTCGTTGGTGTAGTACTTCGCCCGCGGCTCGCCGCCCAGCTCCTGCATCGCGAAGAGCACGGGGAGCGCGTCGTCCGGGGCCCGGTAGACGGTCCCGGCGGCGTCGGCGAAGGCGTCGAGCGTCGCGTCCACGACGCCGACGACGCGCCCGTCGACGAGGAACAGCCACCCGGTCCCGTCGGTCGCCGCGCCGGAGAACCCGTCGTCGACGATCCGCCGGAGCCCCGCGAACCCGTCGGAAAAGGAGCGGTCGTCCCACTCGGTGATCGCTTCCCGTCGCTGTGCGTCCATCCTTGCGTTTACGTCGCCAACACCGACCCAAATACCTTCCGGAGCGTGAGACGGCCGTCTGACGCCGCGACGCCCTTCGTTCAGTCCCCTCCGACGGCGGCGATCGCCTCTCGACCGAGGTCGACGACGTCGTCCGGGAGGTCGCTCGCCGCCAGTTCCTCCGAGGTGTACCAGCGCCAGCGCGCCGGGTCGACCTCGTCGTCCCCGTTGGGAGCGATCTCGCGGGAGTCGACGCGGGCGTAGTAGAGGTGGTCGACGTGCTGGTGGCCCACCGACCCGTCCTCGTGGACGTTGATATCGTGGAGCATGAGGTGGGCCGGCTCCGGGAGCCCGCGGGTGTTCGGGCCCGTAACCTCGGACTCCGTCGCGACCAGCTCGGGGGTCAGCCCCGTCTCCTCGCGGACCTCGCGGCGAGCGGCCTCGTGCGGGAGCTCGTCGCGGTCCACGTGCCCGCCGGGAGGCAGCTTAATTCCGAGCCGCTCGTGGTCGTGAAGGGCCGTCGCGCCGTCGTGGACGATGTACGTCGTCGCCGTGAAGTGGCGAGTCGTCTCCATGTCCGCGGGTGGCGACGCGTCGCCTTCGCGGTTTCGGCTCGGGCGGACGCCGCGACGCGGGGGCGCGGGCCGGACGACGGACGCTCCCTCGGCGACGCGAACGATTTTGGCGTTCCCACCTAACAGTGGTCCATGCCACCTATCAACGCGGACGACCTGTCGTGGACGGCCCCCGACGCGGACGACGCCGCCTGGCGGCGGAAGCGTCTGGGCGCGGCGGCGGGCGGCGAGGACCTCGGGTGTAGCCTCTACGAACTGCCGCCCGGAGAGCGGTCGTGGCCGTACCACTACCACACGGCCAACGAGGAGGCGCTGTACGTCCTCGCGGGCGAAGGCACGCTGCGGCTGGACGAGGAGACGCACCCGCTTCGACCGGGGGAGTACGCCGCGTTCCCCGCCGACGCCTCGGGCGGCCATCGCGTGGTGAACGACGGCGACGACACGCTGCGTTACCTCGTCGTCTCGACGATGCGGGAGCCCGACGTGACCCTGTACCCCGACTCGGAGAAGTTCGGCGTGTACGTCGGCTCGCCGCCCGGCGGCCGCGAGGAGCGGTCGCTGTCGGGATACTATCGGATCGGCGACGACGTGGGGTACTGGGAGGACGAAGAACGCGGATGAAAACGGCGGAAATCGAACGTCACGACGACCGGACGCGGAGCGACGCGTCAGTTCAGCGCGACCGAGTCCTCGGCCTCGAGGAGCTCGTGGTACCGGTTCCGGATGGTGACCTCACTGATGTTCGCGACCTCGCTGACCTCGCTCTGGGTCACCTTCTCGTTGACGAGCAGGGAGGCGGCGTAGACGGCGGCCGCGGCGAGCCCGACCGGCGACTTGCCGGAGTGGATCCCCTGTTCCTTCGCCGTGTCGAGCAGGCTGCGGGCGCGGCGCTCGGCCTCGTCGGAGAGGCCGAGGTCGGAGGCGAACCGCGGGACGTAGCTCTCGGGGTCGGCGGGCTGGATCTCCAGCTTCAGCTCGCGGACGACGTAGCGGTACGTCCGGGCGATCTCGTCTTTCTCCACCCGGGAGACGCCCGCGATCTCGTCGAGGCTGCGGGGCGTCCCCGCCTGTCGGGCGGCGGCGTACAGCGACGCCGTCGAGACGCCCTCGATGGAGCGGCCTGGGAGCAGGTCCTCGTCGAGCGCGCGGCGGTAGATGACGGAGGCGGTCTCGCGGACGTTGTCGGGGAGGCCGAGCGCGCTGGCCATGCGGTCGATCTCGCCGAGCGCCTGCTTGAGGTTTCGCTCCTTGGAGTCTCGGGTGCGGAACCGCTCGTTCCACGTCCGCAGCCGCTGCATCTTCTCGCGCTGTCGGCTGGACAGCGACTTGCCGTAGGCGTCTTTGTCCTGCCAGCCGATGTTCGTCGAGAGCCCCTTGTCGTGCATCATGTTCGTCGTCGGGGCGCCCACCCGCGACTTGCTGTCCTTCTCCTTGGAGTCGAACGCGCGCCACTCCGGCCCGCGGTCGATCTCGTCCTCCTCGACGACCAGCCCGCAGTCGACACAGACGGTCTCGCCGTGTTCCGTGTCGGTCGCGAGCTGGCCGCCGCACTCGGGGCACCGCAGCTCCTCTGCCTCGCTCTCCGACTCGGTCTCGCTCTCGTCGTCGACGTTCTCGGTCGTGTACGTTCGAAGGTTCTCGCTCATTGGTTTGGTGCGTGGAGGGAACAACGAAACCGAGAGACGGGTCTCGGTGTTTTCCTCACCTTCGGGTAAGTGAGCGACGAACTTAAATGTTTGCGTGTTTGGTGCCGCCGAGACACGGCCGAATTCAACGTGTAGAACCCTGTACGATTCGGAATTTGTGACGGTGCGAGTCGACCCGTCGCGAGAACCGATCCGACGGTGAAAGCGCGGGATATAGTATATAGGCGTTTCGTGGAAGCCGGACGCCGCCCGAGCGTCCGATCCGTCCGTCAGTCTCCGGTCGCGGCCGTCGCGACCGCGCCGGCCACGCCGCCGATGACCACGCCGGTCCCGGACACGAGTAGCAGGGTCGCGACGAGGTCGGGGGCGGCGGTGACGCCGGCCGCATCCGTCACCGGAACCCCGTCCGCGTCGGAGATCGGGAGCGCCTCGTCGCTCGCGTGACCAGTGCGCGTCGAAGCGGAACCAGACCGTCCCCTCGACCGCGGATATCTGTCCGCCGACCACGCCGGGCGACGGCCGAGTCGCCCGGTGACACGCCGGCGAACGCGAGTCCGACCCACGTGAGCGCCAGTCCGAGCAGCGCCGCGCCGCTCCCGCAGGCGACGTCGACGGGCAGCCAGCCGGACGGGAGGGACACGAGCGAACGGAGGGTAGTTCGTCGGTCGGTCGACATCGCAGCCGCCTCGTTCCGGAGTGAGCGGTATCTGCCTTTCTCGGCGCCGTCAACGGCCCCGCCGTTCGGCCGGTTCCGCGAGGACAACCGCTTTGACCGTCGCCCGAACAGGGGCAGGTATGAACCGAGCGCGACTCGACGACCGCCTCGCCGACCTCGACACGGACGGCTACCTGCTCGACGCCTCGCAGGAGGACGCCAACCAGCTGTACCTCTCCGGGTTCACCGGGCCCGACCCGTTCCTCACGCTGTACGCCGACGGCGAGGTCCACCTCCTCGTCAGCGGGCTGGAGTACGGCCGCGCGACGGCGGAGGCGGCGGCGGACACGGTGGAGCGCCACGCCGACTACGACTTCGAGTACGGCGGCCGCGAGGAGCGCAACGACATGTACGCCGCGTTCGTCCGCGACAAGGGCGTCGAGTCAGTCTCGATGCCGCCGCGCGGCCCGGTCGGCACCGCGGACGCCCTCCGCGAGCGCGGCATCGACGTCGCGGTCGACGCCGACGATCGACTACAGGAGGTCCGCGCGGTGAAGACCGACGAGGAGATCGACGCGATCCGCGACGCGCAGCGGGCGAACGAGGCCGCGATGCGGGCCGCCGAGGAGCTGATCGCCGGCGCCGACGTGGCCGGGGAGGACGTCCCGGCGGACGGCGACGTCGAGCCCGGCACCCTGCTCCACGGGGGCGAGCCGCTCACCAGCGAGCGGGTGACCGAGGAGATCGAGGTGACGCTGCTGCGCCGCGGCTGCGCGCTCGACGAGACGATCGTCGCCGGCGGCGCGCAGGCCGCGGACCCGCACGACCGCGGCTCGGGGCCGCTCCGCGCCGACGAGGCGATCATCGTCGACATCTTCCCGCGCTCGAAGGCGACGAAGTACAACGCCGACATGACGCGGACGTTCTGCGTCGGCGAGCCGAGCGAGACCCTCCGCGAGTGGTACGACCTCACCGAGCGGGCGCTGGACGCCGCGCTCGACGCCGTCGAGCCGGGCGCCACGGGCGAGGAGGTCCACGCCGCCGCCTGCGAGGTGTACGAGGAGGCGGGCGAGCCCACCTTCCGGACCGACCCCGAGACGGAGACCGGGTTCATCCACTCCACCGGTCACGGGATCGGGCTCGACGTCCACGAGTCGCCGCGGCTGGCGAACGGCGGCGAGGAGCTGGAGCCGGGTCACGTGATCACCGTCGAGCCCGGCCTCTACGACCCCGCGGTCGGCGGCGTCCGGATCGAGGACCTCGTCGTCGTCACCGAGGACGGGTACGAGAACCTCACCGACTACCCGATCCGGTTCGCGGCGGAGTGAGCCGCCGCGGGGCGCCCGGATCGCCGTCGGCGACGCGGCGCCGCGCGACACCCGGCCCGTCTGACCGCGATCGGAAGCCGCTTTGACCCGTGCCGGGAACGGCGACCGTGAACTGGCGGTACGAACACGCGGCGCTCGCGCTCTGTACGCTCGCGTTCACCGGCACGATGGTGGCGCGGCTGGTCGTCAGCCCGCTCGTCCCCGAGATCACGGCGCGGTTCGGCGTGACCAACGGGACCGTCGGGCTCGCCTTGAGCGGGATGTGGCTCACCTACGCGCTGGCGCAGTTTCCCTCGGGCGTCCTCGGCGACCGCTACGGCGAGCGCCGCGTCATCCTCGCCGCGGTCGGCGCAACCGCGGTCGCCTCCGTCCTCCTCGCGGCGTCGCCGTCGATGCTCGCGTTCGGGCTGTTCGCGGCCGCGCTCGGCGTCGGGGCGGGGCTCCACTACTCGGTCGCGACGACGTTCCTCACGCGGCAGTTCGACGACACCGGCCGCGCGGTCGGCGTCCACGTGGCCGGCGGGCCGCTCGCGGGACTCGCCGCGCCGCCCGCCGCCGCGCTCGTCGGGTCGCGGTACGGCTGGCGCGCCGGCGTCCTCCTCGGCGCCGCCGTGGCGGTCCCCGTCTTCGTCCTGTTCGCGTGGCGGGTCCGGCCGACCGAACCCCTCCGCCCCGACCAGCCGATGGGCGAGCGGTTCGCGCTCGGTCCGCTCGTCGAACTGCTCTCGCGGCCGCGGATCCTCTACACGACCGCGCTGGCGACGATGGGCGCGTTCACGTGGCAGGCGACCGCCTCGTTCCTCCCGACGTTTCTGGAGTTCGGGACCGGCCTGTCGAGCGCGCTGTCGGCGCTTCTGTTCTCGGTGTACTTCCTCGTCCACGGCGGCACGCAGCCGGTGACCGGGTCGGTGTCCGACCGGATCGGCCGCGACGCCACCGCGATGGTGACGATGGGCGCCGGCGTCGTCGGCTACGGGACCCTCGTCGCGGCCGCGGCGTTCGACTGGGGGATCGCCGCCGTCGTCCCGGGCGTCGGCCTCGTCGGCCTCGCGATGTCGTGGGGGGCGCCGGTCCAGTCGCGGTTCATGGACCTCCTGTCCGACACTGAGCGCGGCGCCGGCTTCGGGCTCGTCCGCACCGCGTACATGGTGACGGGCGCCACCGGGAGCGTGGTCGTCGGCACCGTCTCCGACGCCGCGGGGTGGGCGGTCGCCTTCGGACTGCTCGCCTGCGTGATGGCGCTCGGACTGGCGACGCTGTCGGCGAACCGGCTGTTCGGGTTGGGGTACTGAACCGCGGTTCGTTTAAAAGGAGCGCAGCCGAGCGCGAGTACTTAGAGTCGGTCGTCTTCGATGCTGCCCGGGTCCTCCGCGGTGTCGAACATGTTGTTCTCGGCGCCGTCGAGCATCTCGTCGCGGGGCTCGTCGTCGACGACGCTCACGTTGTACGCCTCGATGCCGGACGCGATGAGGTCCTCCGCGGCCTGCTCTTCGGAGACGAACTCGTCGTCCGCCAGCTGCTGAAACTCCGCGTACACGTCGTCCGAGAGGTTCAGCTCGAAAGTGGGCATACCCCTCGTTCCGACCGGACACTTTTAAATTGATCCCTCGTTGCGTGACGTGTTCGGAGTCCCCCGCTCATGAACGACGGCGACGAGACGGTGATCGAAGCGTACGACGACGGTCTGCGGGTCGTTCACGAGGAGCGCATGCGACCCGACGCCTACCACGTCGACGGCCCCGACGGCCGGATCGCGTCGTTCGAGATCGCGGCGGCGGCCCGGCTGTACGCCGACCTGTACGCGATCACCGACGGCTTCGACGAGAAGCAGACCGGCAGGCGGGGCGTCCCGCCGACGATCGCCCGCGCCGACGAGGGGATCCGAATGACGTACCTCGCCGTCCGCCGGTCGGTTGCGTACGCCGCAGCGGCGTTCGACGTCGACGAGTCGGTCGTCCGCGACGCCGTCGACGGCGTCCACGCGCGGGCGACGGAACTGCGCTCGGGGCCGGACGGAAACGGCTGAGGCCCGCTCGCCAGTGACGGCCCGAACATCTGCGGGGTCAGGAGTACCCCGGCGGACCGCCACCTTACGCACATGCCCAGTTTCCCGTCTCCCTTCGGCTCCGACGAGGACGACCTGTTCGACGGCTACGACGAGTTCGTCGCGGACGACCTCCCGCGACCGGGCGGGTTCCTCGACGGCCACGACGTGCTCACGGGGGCGGACCATCTCGCGTTCCACCGCCTCACGCGCGAGTGTTTCGAGGCGCGGACGGTGTACGACATGACGTTCGACTACAACCTCGCGCGGCTGAACCTGGACACGCGCCACGAGGACGCCGGGTTCCGCTACGCCGTCGAGCGCGGCGACGCGGCCGACGCCGTCGACGCCGCTGACGCCGGCGGGGACGCCTTCGACGGGAGCGGGGTCGACCGCGTCCTCCGCGCGGAGTTCACGCCGACGACCGCGTTCTGCCCGCAGACGCACACGCTGACTATCGGAGCCTTCCGCGCGTGGAACGGCCTCGCCGACCGCCACGAGTACGACCTCGTCCGGGTCCGCGCGGCCCCGATGCACAACCAGAGCGAGGCGGTGAACGACCGGCTCGCGGAGTTGGAAGACCGGTTCCTCGAAACGGGCGACGTGGAGGCTGAGGGCGACGAGGGCGTGGGAATCGGGTCGAACCCGGTGGGTGGAAGGGGAGAAGCGAGCGCGCCGAGCGGCTCGACCGACGCGCCGTTTTAAATAGCGATCTCGAAGCCGGCTACAGGTCCCGCCAGGCCCCGAGGAACCGCTGGACCGCGGTGAGGTGGCCGACGACGGCGAACAGCGCGAGCAGCACGCCGACGACGTTCAGGCCGGCGACGATCGGCGCCGAGTAGACCGCGGCGACGACGCCGACGATCCCGGCGAGCGCGAGCCGGTCGGCCCGGCCGAGGAGCCCGCCGTACTCGCGGCCGATGCCGACCGCCTGGATCTGCGTGCCGAGGTAGGAGGTGAGGAGGACGCCCGTGACGGCGGCGAAGCCGAGGGCGTACGCCTCGATCCCCGCGGTGAACCCCGCGATGATCGCCACGTCGGCGTAGCGGTCGAGGACGTGGTCGAGGAAGTCGCCGCCGTCGGAGGCGACTCCCTGATGGCGTGCGAGCGCCCCGTCGACCACGTCGAGCCACCCGTTGAGGAGGACGAGCAGCGCGCCGGCCGCGTAGAGGGGAGCAGAGCCGGCGGCGAAGGCGGCGGCGGCCGCGACCGCGACGAGGAAAGCGATAACGCTCACCTGGTCCGGCGAGAGGCCGAGCCTGTCGGCCGCCGACACCCACGGGCCGAGGAGGCGGTCCGCCACGGACCGGTACTGGTCGAGAGTCATCTACCGTCCCGAGGGTTGCGGCCGGCTCATATATAATCGATGAAGTCCACGGTGCCGGCGCTCGGCTCCCGCTCGCCCTCGATCACGGCGCGGACCGCGTCGGCGACCGCCTCGGGGTCGCGGTCGGTCGCGTCGACCTCGTAGACGTTCTCGACGCCGTGCTCGTCGACCGCCTCCGAGAGGATCACGTCGAGCGCCTCGCTCTCGGCGTTCTCCGCGGCGGTCTCCGGGGACTCGCCGCGCTCGCGGAGCCGGGACTCGATCGTCTCGGGGCGACAGCGCAACACGACCACGCGGTCGACGTCGAACCGGTGAGCGAGGTGCGAGTCGAGGACGCCGGCCCAGTCGCCGAGGTGATCGCGGACCGCGTCGAGGTCGGCGACGAGCGTGTCGCGGTCGTCGTCGCGCTCGGTCCAGAGCTCCTCGTCCTCCTTGATCCGGTCGTTGAGATGGATCACTTCGTACTCGCCTTCGAGCAGCGCGGTCGCGGTCGACTTGCCGGTTCCGGGCGTGCCCGTGACGGCGACGCGGTCGGCGCGGCCGCCGTCGGCGCCTCCGCTGGCGTCGGCGTCCGCTGCGGCCTCGGTGTCGCCGTCGCTCACGCGCGGACACCGAGTTCGAGGTCCGCCAGCGTCTCGTTGAGCAGGGCGACCGCCTCGCGGGTCTCCTCGCGGGTGCCCGTCGAGATCCGGACGTGCTCCGGGAGGCCGAACGAGGTACAGTCGCGGATGATGACGCCGCGCTCCTGGGCCGCCTCGGCGACGCGCTCGCCGTCGCCGACCGCGGCGAGGACGAAGTTGCCCGCGGAGTCGACGGTGGGCGCGTCGAGCTCGCTCGCGATGTACTCGCGGGCCCATCGGGCGGTCTCGACCGACTGCTCCACGTGTTCGTCGTCGTCGAGCGCGGCGAGCGCGGCGCGGCAGGCGAGCTCGTTGGCCGCGAACGGGGTGTTGACGCGGGCGTACGCCTCGCCCCACGCCTCCGGGACGACGCTGTAGCCGATCCGGAGCCCCGCGAGGCCGTACGCCTTCGAGAAGGTGCGGAGGACCGCCACGTCGTCGCGCTCGTCGACGAGCGGGATCGCGCTGTCGACCTCGGCGAACTCGCCGTACGCCTCGTCGACGACGACGAGCGTCTCCTCGGCGGTCGCGTCCGCGATCGCCTCGATCTCGTCGAGTGGCATCGTCGAGCCGGAGGGGTTGTGCGGGGAGGTGACGTAGACGATCCGCTCGCCGCCGTACGCGGACAGGACGGTCTCCGCGTCCTGCGCGAAGCCGTCGGCCGGAGTGAGGTCGTACTCCGTCACCTCGCCGTGGTGGTACCGCGACGACATCGCGTAGTAGGCGAAGCCGGGGCTCGGCACCAGCACCTCGTCGCCGGGATCCAAGGCCGCCCGAGAGAGGTAGTCGATCGAGCCGTCGGCGCCCGGCGACACCCACACCTGCTCGTCGTCGACGCCCCACTTCGCGGCGATCTCCGCGGTGAGGTCCGTGTGCGACGACTTCGGGTACTGGTTCACGCTGTCGGCGTGCTCGCGGATCGCCTCGACGGCCGCCGGGCTCGGGCCGTGCGGGTTCTCGTTCGAGGAGAGCTTGATCAGGTCGTCGGGGTCGAGCCCGCGCTCGCGGGCGACCTCCTCGACGCCCCGCCCCGGGACGTACTCGGAGTGGTCCGAGAGATCGCGTGGTTGCATGCCCGGGAGTCGGAGACCGGCGGGCTTAAGCGTGGTCTTGACGGTCGACCGGGTCCGACCGCTCGGCGCCGCGTTCGGGACCGCCCGCCTCGACTCAGGGAATCCGGACGTCGTGTTCGAGCGTCCCGACGCCCTCGACCTCGACCTCGACGGTGTCGCCGTCGGAGAGCGCGCCGACGCCCTCGGGGGTGCCGGTCGCGATGACGTCGCCGGGTTCGAGCGTGAGGTACGTCGTGATCTCCTCGATCAGCGTCGGCACGTCGAAGATCATGTGCTCGCGGTCGCTCGACTGCTTCGTCTCGCCGTTGACGCGGAGCTCGACGCTCGCGTCGTCCGGGACCTCGTCGGGCGTCGCGAGGACCGGGCCGAGCGGCGCGGCGCCGTCGAACGCCTTCCCGCGCACCCAGTTCTGCTCGCGGTTCTGGTCGTCGCGGTTCGACACGTCGTTCATACAGGTGAACCCCGCGACGACGTCCATCGCGTCCGCGGCGTCGACCGCCTTACACTGCTCGCCGATGACGACCGCGAACTCCGCTTCCCAGTCGATCCGGTCCTTCCCGGCGGGGACGGTCACGGTGTCGCCGTGGCTCGCGACCGCGTTCGGCGGCTTTAAGAATAGCAGCGGGCGGTCGGGAACGTCGTTGCCGAGCTCGGCGGCGTGGTCGGCGTAGTTGCGGCCGATACAGACGATCTTCGAGGGCTCGGTCGGGGCGAGCACGTCGATCGCGGGGTCCGAGAGCGCGTAGTCGTCGCCGCCGAAGGCGACCGTGTCGGTCGCCGGGTCGTACTCGCCCTCGCGGATCGATCCGGCCGGGTCGCGGAACCGTGCGCGGTACATACGCGAGCGAACGGGCGGCCGCCCGAAAAGCGTTCCCGGAGAGGCAAGCGACGCCCGCGGGGGGTCGGGACCGCCGGCTCACTCGGTCGCTTCCGTGGCCCGCTCGTCGCGGGAGGCGTCGTCCGCAGCGTCCCCGTCGTCGGCGTCCGCGTCTGCGAAGCCCTCGTCGATCGCGTCCGCGCCGTCGACCGGGCTCGCGTCGTCCGCGATGTCGTCGAGCGACGGCGCCCCGACGCGGTCGCCGAACAGCTCGGACTGCGCGCAGTCGACGCAGTAGTAGTTGTGGCGGATCGAGTGGGTGCGGACCGGGACGCCCGCGGCGACCGTCTCGTCCCGCCGCCGCCTGACGAGGCCGCGGTCGAACGCCTCGCCGCAGACGACGCAGGGCTCGTCGACGGACTCGGGCGGCCGGACGACCCGATGGTCGACCGTCTTCTTCCGGCCGAACGCCGTGATCCCGTGGCGGCGGTCGAGCCGCCGGCGGACCGGCGGGGCCACGCCGAGGCCGAGGCCGGCGAACGCGATCCCGATCAGCGCGGCGGGCGGGGAACCGCTCGTCGCCGCGAAGAACGCGATCAGGCCGCCGATCAGCAGCAGCAGCGTCGTCAGGACGTACGCGGTGGCAGTCTCCATCCGCCCCGCGTCCGCGACGCTCGACGGGGCGCGCGCCGGCGTCTCGTCGCCGCGGACGAGTCTGCGCCGCTCGGCCAGCTTCGAGTAGTGCCACCAGCCGTACAGCAGGTTCCCGATGCCGCTGGTGAAGATGAAAAGCAGGATGTGGACGCCGACGGAGCCGACACCGCGGTCGACGAGGACCACTCGGTCCCCGTCGTCGCGCTCGACGTCCCAGCCGGCGTCGAGGTGGTCCTGGACGCGGCGGCGGAAGGCGCGCTCGCTCTCGGCCGCGGTCGACGCCGAGCGCGACGGGGACGAGTCCGGCCCGCCCGATTCCTCGGGCTCGCGGCTCGTCGGCCCGGACGCGAGGGGTTCACCGCCGGACCGCGACGCGCCGCAGTTCGAACAGAACCGGTCGTCGTCGTCGAACGCCTCGCCGCACGCGGAACAGTACGCGGGGTCGTCCGGGTCGCCGAGGTCGGCACCGCAGTCGGGGCAGAAACTCGCCCCGGCCGGCACCGCCTCGCCGCAGGCGGGGCAGGCGGCCGGCGGGTCGCCTGGGTCGCTGGTCTCGGAGGGCATCTGATCGGCGTTCGCGTTCGTCCCTGTTAATTGCTTTCGCCGGCGGGCGACGAGTTCCGCGGCGTCGAGTTTTATTACCGTTCGCCGAGACGTACCGAACGAACCATGGAACTCACCTGGCACGGCCACTCCACGTGGCACGTCGTCGTCGACGACACCGAGCTGCTGATCGACCCGTTCTTCGACAACCCGAAGACCGACGTCGATCCCGGGGACCTCGACCCAGACTACCTCCTCCTGACCCACGGGCACGCGGACCACATCGCCGACGCCGCGGAGTTCGAGGACGCCACCGTGGTCGCCACGCCGGAGCTGACCGCGTACGTCCAGGAGAACTTCGGCCTCGAACACACCCTCCCGGCCGGCGGGATGAACGTCGGCGGCACCGTCGAGTGCGGGGACGCGTGGGTGACGATGGTCCGCGCGGACCACTCGAACGGCATCGAGAACGACCCCGACTACTCGGCCGGCATGCCGACCGGGTTCGTGATCGGCGACAAGAAGCCGACCCAGGAGTCGGACGCCGACTGCACCACGTTCTACCACGCGGGCGACACGGGCCTGATGTCCGAGATGGTCGACGTGATCGCGCCGTACCTCGAACCGGACGCCGCCGCCCTCCCCGCCGGCGACCACTTCACGATGGGGCCCGCGGGCGCCGGCATCGCCGCCGACTGGGTGGGCGCCGACGTCGTCTTCCCGATGCACTACGACTCGTTCGGCCCGATCGAGATCGAGACCCGCGAGTTCGTCAACGAGGTGAAGGCCGCGGGTGCGGCCGCCGAGCCGGTCGTCCTCGAGGGCGACGAGACGTACACGCTCGACTGACGGCCACGGGTCGGCGACCCCACCGGTGACTCCGCAATTTTTCCGAGTCCGACCGCGCAGCGACGCGGCCGCCGTCCGGGGAACGCGGCCCTCGCCCCGGCAGCGACGTCCCGTGTCGGCAGCCTTTAGCGGCGGGAGGTCGAACCGTCACTCGACTATGGCAGACATCGAGACATCCACGGTTTCCGAGGAAGGGTACGCCAGCACCAGCCAGGTCGGCGAGTTCGACCTCCAGATCGACGCGACCGACGAGACGGGCCCGAACCCGAACGCGGCGCTCGTCGCCACGTACGCCTCCTGTTACCTCCCGGCGCTCCGCGTCGGCGGGAGCCAGCGCGGCGAAGAGGACCTCGGTAAGGTCCAGATCGACGCGAGCGCCGAACTCGACGACGACGACGACCTCGAATCCATCGCCTTCGACGTCCACGTCGAGGCCGACCTCGACGAGGAGACCGCCGCCGACATCGCCGAGCGCGCCGAGGGCATCTGCCACGTCCACAGCGCGCTCCGCGAGGGGCTCCACGCCGACGTCAGCGTCTACCCCGGCGCGTTCTGAGGGCGTCGACCGCCGGCTTTTCCCGATCGGTTCGGACGTGCGACCCGCACTCAGTCCCGGGGCTCGACCGTCTCGCCGGGCGACGCTGACCCCTGCGGCGACGGGTCCGGGCGGTCGACGCCGGTGAATTCGAACCGGGCGCCGCCGCGCTCTCCCTCCGTGACCGCGACGTCCCAGCCGTGCGCCTCGGCGATGCGCTGGACGATGGAGAGCCCGAATCCGGTCCCCGTCTCTGAGGTGGTGTAGCCGCTCTCGAACACCGTCTCCCGCTCGTCGGGGTCGATCCCGGGCCCGTCGTCCTCGACGTAGAACCCGTCGGAGAGATCGCCGACGACGACGCGCTCGCCGCCGTGTTCGGCGGCGTTTCGGAACAGGTTCCCGAGGAGCTGGCGGACCCGCCCGGGGTCGGCGCAGATCTCGCCGTCGGCGTCGACTTCGACCTCGATCGGAGCGGTCTTCGCCCCGCCGCCGCTCGTCTCGTCGCCGCTCGCCCCGCCGCCGAACGGGTCCTCGTCGCCCGCCGATCCGAACGCGTCGTCGCTGTACCCGGCGGCCAGTTCGCCGAGGTGAACGCGCTCGAACGACCCGACCGCCTCGCCCTGCTTGGCCAGCGCGAGCACGTCCTCGATCAGCCGCTCCATCTCGTCGAGCGCGCGCTCGCAGCGGTCGAAGTACGAGTCGGTCCCCGTCTCGCGGGCGAGCCGGAGGTACCCCGAGAGGACGTTGAGCGGGTTCCGGAGGTCGTGGGAGACGATGCTCGCGAACTCGTCGAGCCGCTCGTTCTCGCGTTCGATCCGGCGCTCGTACGCCTTCCGCTCGGAGATGTCGCGGCTGCTCGCCAGAAACCGGTCCTCGCCCTGAACGTCGATGCGTCGCACGTGGACCTCGACGGGGAACGTCGAGCCGTCCGCGCGGGCGAACGTCGTCTCCAGCCGGACCGTCTCGTCCGTCTCTAACCCCTTCCAGAGCCGCTTCCCCTCGTCGGGATCGAGTTCGGTGTCGACGTCCCAGACGTCCATACCGACGACCTCGTCGCGGTCGTAGCCGAGCGCCTCCGTCATCGCGCGGTTGGCGTCGACGATCGCTCCCGCCTCGTCGTGGATGTCGATCATGTCGGGGGACCCCTCGAACAGCGCCTCCAGCCGGGCCGAGGTGCGTTCGAGCCGCCGCTGCCGCCGCCGCTCGTCGGTCACGTCGCGGGAGATGCCGAGAACCCCGTCGAACTCCCCGTCGATGACGAGGCGGGTCAGGCCGTAGTCGACGATCGCCTCGGACTTCCCGGGCAGGTCGACCTCGACCGTCCCGGCCAGCGAGTCGCGCTCGCCGTCGACGAGGGCGTCGTACCGGTCGCCGTCGCCCGCCGCCCGAATACGGTCGACGAGGCGGCTCTCCCGGCCGACGAGCGCCTCGGGATCGGTCTCCAACACGTCGGCGGTGTGGTCGTTCGCGAGCGCGATGCGGCCGTCGGCGTCGTAGATGCACACCGACTCCGGCAGCTCGTCGACGATGCGGCGGTACCGCTGCAGCTCTCGCTCGCGTTCCTTCTCCTCGGTGACGTCGATGTGGATGCCGACGGCCCGGAGCGGCTCGCCGTCGTCCGTCCGCTCGACGACCCGGCCGCGGTCGCGGATCCACTTCCAGTCGCCCGACTTCGTCCGCATCCGGAAGTCGCTCTGGTAGAGGTCGACTTCGCCTGCGAAGTGCGCCTCGATGGCGTCCCAAGCGTCGCCGACGTCGTCGGGGTGGACGCGGTCCTCCCACGCCGACAGGTCGAAGTCGATCTCGTCGGCCTCGTACCCGAGCATCGCCGCCCACCGCTCGTCGAACCGGACCTCGTCCGTCCGGACGTTCCAGTCCCAGACGCCGACGTCGGCGCCCTCGACGGCCAGCTGGAGCCGCTCGGAGAGCTCGCGGAGCTCCCGCTCCCGTTCCCGCTTCTCCGTCACGTCCCGGAAGTACAGCGCGATCCCGTCTGGCGTCGGGTAGGCGTTCACGACGAGGTCGGCGCCGAGCCGGTCCACGTGCTCCTCGAACCGCACCGGATCGCCGGTCTCGGCGGCTTTTCGGAGCGCCGCCTCGCCGTCGGTTCCCGTGGTCTGGGGGAACAGGTCCCAGATCCGTTCCCCGAGCAGCTCCTTCGCGTCGAGGTCGATCATCTCCGCCGCGCGGTCGTTGAGGTACGTGATCCGCCAGTCGTCGTCGACCTCGCAGAACGCGTCGGAGACGCGCTCCAAGTGCTCCGCGACCCGCCGCTCGCCTCGGGTCCGCGAGACGAGCCCCTCGACGGCGCCCGCGAGCTGCGAGTACTGGTCGGACGCGGCCCCCTTGCGGAGGTACTCGTCGACGCCCGCGGAGACCGCCTCGCTGGCGACCGCCTCGGACCCCTCGCCGGTGAACAGCACGAACGGGACGTCGCCGTGTCGCTCGCGGACGGTTTCGAGCAGCTCGACCCCGTCGGTCTCGGGCATCCCGTAGTCCGAGACGACGCAGTCGTACGACGACGCCGAGAGCGCGTCGAGCGCCGCCGCCGCGCTCTCGACCGGCGTCGCCTCGATCCGGTCGTCGCGCGACTCCAACAGCGAGGCCGCCACGTCCGCGAACCCCGGCTCGTCGTCGACGACGAGCACGCTGACGAGCGAGCGCTCTCGCCCGCCCGTCGACCCCTCGTCGTCAGTCCCTCCGCTCATCCGAATTGGTGTTCCCTATCCGACAAGATAACCGTTTCGTTCGGTTTCACCGGACGACCGTCGAAACGGCGATCCCGGAGCCGACCGGGAGGACCGCGGTCTCCACGGCGTCGTCCGAGCGGACGGTCCCCACGTACTCGCCGATGCCGCGCGTCTCCTCGTCGACCGCGTCGTCCGGGAGCGGTTCGCCCGCCTCGAAGTGCGCGACGAGGGCCTCGAAGTCGATGGGGCCGCGGGTGACGTTGTCGGCGACGATCACGCCGCCGGACCGGACCTTCGGGAGGACCTCCCGGTAGGCGTCGGCGTACCGCCCCTTCTGGTGGTCGATCAGGACCACGTCGAAGGGGCCCTCGTAGCGGTCTATCGCCTCCATCGCGTCGCCGACCTCGAAGGTGACGCGGTCGGCGTAGCCGCCCTCGTCGGCGAACGCGACGCCGCGTTCCGCCTCGTCGGCGTCGAACTCGGTACAGACCACGCTCCCGGCGCCGCCGCGGAGGAACCACGTGGCGGAGTAGCCGAACCCGGAGCCGAACTCGAAGACGCGGTCCGCGTCCGTCAGGCGTGCGAGCAGGCGGAGGACCGCCCCCGCCTCGGGGCCGATGATCGGGAACCCCCACTCGTCGGCGAGGTCGGCCATCTCCGACTGGATCGGGGTGTGGTCCGGCGCCGTCGCCGTCAGGAACCGGCGCGCTGGGTCCGTGAGCACGTCCATGCGAGCGCATCGGACGCGTGACACTTAAATCGGGCCGGCGGGCGCGACTCCCGCCGGGCGAGGACCGTCGCACTGGCGACCGGGCGGACCCTGAAAACTGTTAAGTCGCGGTCGGTCGACCGATTCGATAATGTACGATCCCGAGGAACTCGCCGAGATCCGGGCGGCCAAGGAGTCGTGGGAGGACGGCACCTACGGCGAGACGGTCGACCGGTTCGGCGAGCGCGAGGAGACGTTCACCACCGATACCGGCGGCCAGGAGGTCGACCCCCTCTACACCCCCGCCGACGTCGAGACGGACTACCGGGAGGACCTCGGCTACCCCGGCGAGGAGCCGTACACCCGGGGGGTCTACTCGACGATGCACCGGGGGCGGCTGTGGACGATGCGCCAGTACGCCGGGATGGGCACCGCCGCGGAGACGAACGAGCGGTTCCGCTACCTCATCGACGAGGGCTCGTCGGGCCTCTCGATGGCGTTCGACCTGCCGACGCAGATGGGGTACGACTCCGACGCCGCGATGGCCGAGGGCGAGGTCGGCCGCTCCGGCGTCGCTATCGACACCTTAGACGACTTCGAGACCGTCTTCGACTCGATTCCGCTCGACGAGGTGTCCACGTCGATGACGATCAACGCCCCCGCCGCCGTCCTCCTCGCGATGTACGTCGCGATGGGCGACGAGCAGGGCGTCCCGCGCGAGGAGCTCCGCGGGACGATTCAAAACGACATCATGAAGGAGTACATCGCGCGGAACCTCTACATCTACCCGCCGAAGGAGTCGATGCGGCTGATCACGGACATCTTCGAGTTCTGCGCGGCCGAGACGCCTTCGTTCAACACCATCTCCATCTCGGGGTATCACATCCGCGAGGCGGGCTCGACCGCGGCCCAAGAGATCGCCTTCACCCTCGGCGACGGCATCGAGTACGTCGAGGCCGCGATCGACGCCGGGCTCGACGTCGACGAGTTCGCCCCGCAGCTCTCCTTCTTCTTCAACGCCCACAACAACATCTTCGAAGAGGCCGCGAAGTTCCGCGCCGCGCGCCGGATGTGGGCGCAGATCATGGACGAGCGGTTCGACGCCCAGAACCCCAAGTCGAAGCAGCTGAAGTTCCACACCCAGACCGGCGGCTCGACGCTCACCGCCCAGCAGATCGAGAACAACGTCGTCCGCGTCTCCTACCAGGCGCTCGCGGCGGTGCTCGGCGGTACCCAGAGCCTCCACACGAACGGGAAAGACGAGGCGCTCGCGTTACCGACCGAGAAGTCGGTCCGCACCGCGCTCCGCACCCAGCAGATCCTCGCCCACGAGTCGGGCGCGGCCGACACGATCGACCCGCTCGCGGGGTCGTACTACGTCGAGGACCTCACAGACGGGATCGAAGAGGAGGCGTTCGAGATCTTAGAGGAGGTCGACCGGCGCGGCGGGATGCTGGAGGCCGTCGAGAGCGGGTGGGTCCAGCGACAGATCCAGGACGTCGCCTTCGAGCGCCAGCAGGAGATCGAGGAGGGCGAGCGGATCATCGTCGGCGTCAACAAGTTCGAGGTCGACGAGGAGCCGGAGATGGACTTAGAGGAGGTCGACCCGGAACAGGAGCAGAACCAGCGCGACCGCCTGAACGAGGTGAAGGCAGACCGCGACGACGACGCGGTCGACGACGCGCTCGCCGGGCTGCGAGAGGCCGCACAGGGGAGCGAGAACGTGATGCCCCACATCGTCGACGCGGTGAAGGCGTACGCGACGGTCCAGGAGGTCTCGGACGTCCTCCGCGACGAGTTCGGGGAGTACAAGCCGGGGCGGTGAGCCGGTTCGCCGACCCGCGAGGCGGCCGGTCGGCCGCCGATCGAGCGGTCAGTCCGCGCCGCGGACGACGTGTTCGTACTTCAGCGCCGCGACGAAGATCCCGCCGCCGACGGCGTTGCCGACGGTCGCGAGCGCGAGGAAGGACAGGTAGTCGGTCACGGTGATCGCGGGCGAGACGAACAGTCCGAACAGCACCTCCACGTTGCCCGCGATCGAGTGCGGCAGGTGGAGCAGTCCGATGGTGCCGGTGACTATCAGCACCATGAGCAGGCGCCCCGTCGTCTCTTGCGCGGCCGTGATCAGCCACGCCAGCAGCCCCATCAGCCAGCCGGCGAACACGCCGCCGACGAACAGCCACGCGAGGTCGTGGGAGACGAGTTTCAGCGCGATGGCCTCGAAGGCGGCCGCCTCGACGACGCCGAGCCCGGGCGTGAGGAGGGTCGCGAGCAGGGCGAACGACAGGCCGCCGAGGAGGTTCCCGACGTACACGAGCCCCCAGAGGCGGCCGAGCTGTCGGAGCGACGCCTGCCGGTCCAACACGGGGATCACCGCGAGCATCGTGTGTTCGGTGAACAGCTCCGACCGGCCGAGGATGACGAAGATGAAGCCGACGGAGTAGACGCTCGCGAGCAGCAGCTCCGTGCCGAGGTCCCCGTACCCGCCGGGCGAGAGGGTCAGCGCCACGGCCATCAACAGCGGGCCGAACCCGATGTCGAGGCCCGCGGAGAGCCCGGAGAGGAAGAGTCCGGAGGGCTCACGGTTCATCTCGTGGAGGGCGCTGTCGAGGATAGTGCCGAGGATCGTCCGTGACGTCGCCTGTTCCGACGCCGCGTTCTGGGTCTGGTCGCTCACGGGATGGCTCGGGACGAGATTGCGTCTCGAACTACCCAACCCTTTCCATCGGCGAACCTCGCCGCCGGAACCCTCGGGTCCATTTATTATCTCCGCGCCGCGACCCCACGCCATGCGCTTCGACCACGTCGGCGTCGCGACGCGCGACGCCACCGCCCTCGCCGACCTGTTCGGCGGCCTGCTCGACGCCCCGGTCGCCCACGAGGAGACGTTCGACGGGATGCGCGTCGTCTTCCTCGAACTCGACGGCGGCGGCTACTTCGAACTGCTCGAACCGGACACCGGCGGAACGATCGCGGACTACCTCGACCGCGAGGGACCCGGCGTTCACCACGTCGCGCTCGCGGTCGACGACCTCCCGGCCGCGCTCGACGACGCGCGCGACCTCGGCATCGACCTCGTCGACGAGGACCCCCGTCCCGGCGCGTGGGGCCACGAGGTCGCGTTTCTCCATCCGCGGTCGACGGCCGGGGTACTCGTCGAGTTCGTCGAGCACTGAGCGGTCGCGCCGAACAGTCCGGTCCGCCGCGGCTCAGTCGTCCGCCCCGACCGCAGGGTCGTGCGTCTCGTACCAGCCGAGGATCTTCTCCAGTCGGTGGATCGCGCGGTCGGGATCGCCGATGTTGTGGTGCTCGTCCGGGTAGACGACCAGTTCGGCGTCGATCCCCTGCTTGCGGGCGGCGACGTACAGCTGCTCCGACTGCGAGGGCGGACACCGCCAGTCCTCGCCGCCGGCCATCACGAGCAGCGGCGTCTCGATGTTCCCGGCGTCGAGGATCGCCGTCGACGCGTCGAACGCCTCCGGGTTCTCCCACGGGAGCCCGAACTCGGCCTCCATCCAGTTGTGCGTGTCGTCCGTGCCGAACGCCGACCGGATGTCGTAGATACCGTGCTCGGGCGCCGCGGCGGCGAACAGGTCCGGCTCCCGCGTGACGAGGAACCCCTGCGCGATGCCGCCGTACGAGAAGCCGTGGCCGAACACGCGGTCGGGGTCGACCCAGCCGCGGTCCGCGAGCGACTCCACGCCGGCCGCGATGTCGTCGACCTCGGCGGTGCCCCACTTCCCGGTCAGCTCCGCGGTGAACTCCCGGCCGCGGGAGGTGCCGCCGCGGTAGTTCGGGCGGAAGACGAGGTAGCCCCGGCTCGTCAGCGCGGCGTGCCCGAAGCTGAAGACGGGCTCGTCGTACGACATCGGACCGCCGTGGATCGCCACTACCAGCGGGTGGTCGCCGTCTTCGGGGTCCACGTCCGGGTCGTGGTAGAGCACGCCGTCGAGCATCCAGCCGTCCGACTCCCACTCGACGCGCCGGGCCTCCGGCATCGCGAACTCGTCGACGAGCGACTCGTTGACCGACGTCAGCCGCCGGAAGGAGTCCGGTTCCGTGGCCGCGTCGAGGTCGTCGACGTCGACCGCGTACAGGTCCGTCCCGTCGGTCGGCGTCGAGAGGACCGTCACCGCCGTCGACCCGTCGTCGGCGACGTCGAACCCGGTCATGGCGCGGTCGCGGCCCTGCGCCTCGAAGACGCGCTCGACGGTCCCGTCGGTCCCGACGCGGACCAAGCGGGTGTGGCTCTCGTCCGCGATCCGCGTGTAGATCGCGCCGTCGACCCAGTCGACCCCGCTGCCGCGGGCCACCGTCCTGTCGAGGTCGCCGGTGAGCGAGGTCGGGCCCTCGTCGGCGCCCCCCTCGATGAGGTACACCTCCGCCGGGGCGGGCGGGTCCTCGGGGTCGCCGGCGACCGTCGCGACGCCGTCGCCGTCGGGGCGCCACGCCGGCTCGCCGTGTGTGAGATCACCGCCCGTGAGCTGCTCGGCGTCGCCGCCGTCGGGCGAGACCGCGTAGACGTCGCGGACGGAGGTGTCGTCCGGGCGGTCGAGCCGACACGAGGTGAACGCGATCCGGCCGGCCTCGCCCCACGTCGGGTCCATCCCGGCGAGGTCCTCGAAGGCGCCGCCGCCGTACGCGTCGTCGAGCCGGCGGGGGTCGCTCTCTGGGTCGTCGAGGTCGACGACGAAGAGGTACCGCGTCACGTCGTCGGTCCAGCCCGCGCCGTTCACCTTGTGCTGGAGCCGCGTCGTCTCGATCGGGCCGCCCTCCTCGCGCACCTGATCGAGGTACTCGGACTCCTCGTCGGTCGGGTCGCGCGACTCGATCACCAGCCGGTCGCCGTCGGGCGACCAGTCGAAGCCGGCGACGCCCTCGTCGCGCTCCGTGACCTGATGCGCGTCGCCCCCGAGCGCGAGGTCGAAGATCCACACCTGCGGCTTCGACTCCTCGTCGCCGTTTTCGAGGGGCCCGTCGTCCTCGGTCTCGGCGTCGGCGTCGTCGGCGTCGTCTTCGGCCTCCGCGTCGTCGCCGTCGGCTTCCTCCCCGTCGGCTTCTTCCTCGTCTCGGTCGCGCCAGCCGACCCGCTTCTCGGCGTCGCGGTCGCGGGCGGCCACGAACGCGAGGCGGTCGCCCTCGGGCCCCCACGTCGGCGCCGAGGCGCCGGAGGCGCTCGTCAGCCGGTGCGGCTCGCGGGAGCCGTCGCTCGGGGCGACGAACAGCGAGGAGACCGCCTCGTCGGCGGCCTGGTCGTACTCGGTCGCGGTGAAGGCGACGCGGTCGCCGGTCGGGGAGACGGCGACCTCGCCGATCTGGGTCAGGTCGTAGTAGGCTTCGAGCGGCAGTTCCGACATAAACGCACCCTGCGGCGGGCGCAGGAAATACGTTCGGGCCGCGGAACCTCGGCGGTCGACCCCGACCCGACGCCTCCCGCGTCGCGGTCCGGGCGCCGGCGACCGACTTAACCGCGCCGCGGCCCGACCGCTGACCGTGTTCCGCGACTGCTCGCGGCCGATCGAGACGGGGATGCCGACCTACCCGGGCGACCCCGACGTGTCGCTCGCGCCGGACGCGACCCACGAGGCCGATGGCTACGCGACGAGCGAGCTCCGGACCGGCACCCACGCGGGGACCCACGTCGACGCGCCGAAGCACACGGTGCCTGGTGGCGAGGCGATCGACGGGGAGGCGGTCGGGCGGTTCGCGTTCGACGCGCGGCTCGTCGACCCCCGCCCGCTCGGACCGCGGGAAGCGATCGCGCCCGACGCGCTGCCCGAGCCGAGCGATCTCGACCCCGACATCGACCTCCTCGTTGTCCGGACCGGCTGGGGATCGCACTGGGGGACCGACCGGTACCGCGACCACCCGTACCTGACTGCCGCGGCCGCCGAGCGGTGTCGGGCGGCTGGCGTCGGCGTCGGTCTCGATACGTTCGGGCCCGATCCGACCCCGACCGCGGGAGGCGCCGCCGGATCGTCCGCGACCGCAGGCGACGCCGACTCGGCCGTAACGACGGACGACGAACCCGACGGTACCCCCGCCCACGACGTCCTCCTGGGCGACTCGCTTCCGATCGTCGAGAACCTCTGCGGGCTCGACGGTCTCCCCGACCGGTTCCGGCTGTACGCCTTCCCGCTCCGGCTGCGCGGCGCCGACGGGTCGCCGGTGCGCGCGGTCGCGGAGTGGGAGTAGGACGACCGGACACGGGCCGTCACGCGCGCCGGCTCGCGGGCGCCCCATACCAAACCCGTTTTAAGCGTCGGCGACGAACCGCGCCATAAGGTCGATATCCATGGAAATGCCACGCCGCTTCAACACGTACTGTCCGCACTGTGACTCCCATCAGGAGCACGAGGTGGAGAAGGTCCGATCGGGTCGCGCGACCGGAATGAAGCGCGACGCGCGGCAGCAGCGCCGCGCGCTCGCGACCATCGGCAACGCCGGCGGGTACTCGAAGGTGCCCGGTGGCGACAAGCCGACGAAGAAGACCCACCTGAAGTACCGCTGCGGCGACTGCGGCAAGGCCCACATGCGCGAGGGATGGCGCGCCGGCCGTCTCACGTTCCAGGAGTAAGCATGGCGGGAGACTTCCACCGCGTCGCCTGCGGCGACTGCGAGAACGAACAGGTCGTCTTCGGCAAGGCCTCCTCGACGGTGTCGTGCGCGGTCTGCGGCACGACCCTCGCGACCCCCACCGGCGGGGAGGCGGAGCTTCACGGCGAAATCGTCGAAACCGTTGAGGCGCGGTAACCGCCTCACCCACCCCGTATGAAGTACAGCGGCTGGCCCGAACCCGGCGAGTTGGTGGTCGGCGACGTCGACGAGATCGCCGACTTCGGCGTGTTCGTCGACCTCGACGAGTACGAGGACAAGCGCGGCCTCTGCCACATCAGCGAGGTCGCGTCCGGCTGGATCAAGAACGTCCGCGACCACGTCCGCGAGGGACAGACGGTCGTCGCGAAGGTGCTGGAGGTCGACGAGTCGTCGAACCAGATCGACCTGTCGATCAAAGACGTCAACGAACACCAGCGAAAGGAGACGATCCAGGACTGGAAGAACGCCCAGAAGGCCGACAACTGGATGCTCATCGCGCTCGGCGAGGACGTCGACGACGACCGCTACACGTCGGTCGCCAACGCCCTCCTCGCGGAGTACGAGAGCCTCTACGACGCCTTCGAGTCGGCCGCGATCAGCGGCGACGAGGCGCTCGACGACGTCGACGTCGACGCCGACACCGCCGACGCGGTGGTCACGGCCGCCCGCGACAACGTCTCCGTCCCGTACGTCGACGTGACGGGCTACGTCGACCTCGAGTCGGCGGCCCCCGACGGCGTCGACGACGTGCGCGACGCGCTCGCGGCCGCCGAGGGGAACGGCGAGATCCCGGACGGCGTCGAGCTCGACGTCGGCTACGTGGGCTCGCCCGAGTACCGGATCAAGGTCCGCGCGCCGGACTACAAGACGGCGGAGTCGCAGCTCGAGACCGCCGCCGAGCGCGCCCGCGAGTCGATCGAGGCCGCCGGCGGCGCCGGCGAGTTCCACCGCGAGCGGCGCGAAGACGACGAGTAACCGCGAGCCGTTCGACCCGCAACTTTTCACCGTGAAATCAGATATCCGCGTCTGCGCGAACTGGGAGACCGCTCACGACCGACCGGTGTACGCGCTCGGCGACCGCTGTCCGGCGTGTGACGGCCCCACCGAGAACAGCGCGCCGGCCCCGTTCGGCCCGGAGGACCCCTACGGCGAGTACCGCCGGCGGGCGCGGCGGCGGTCGGAGTAGCCCCCGCCCGGCAGAGGTCAGACGGACGGTCGTCGGCCGCGACCTATCGCGCGCCGCCGGAATAGCCACGCTCTTGTGACCGCCGCCCGGACGGACGGGACATGGAGGACATCGAGATCGACGAGGTCGCGACGCCGGAGCTTACGGACCCGGTGTTGATCGAGGGGCTGCCGGGCGTCGGCCACGTGGGGAAACTGGCGGCCGAACACCTCTTAGAGGAGTTCGACGGGGAGTTAGTCCGCCGGGTGTACGCCACGGAGTTCCCGCCGCAGGTGAGCGTCGACGACGAGGGGGTCGCGGAGCTGACCTGCGCCGAGTTCCACGCCGTCGAGACCGACGGCGCCGACCTGCTCGTGTTAACCGGCGACCACCAGGCCGGATCGAACGAGGGCCACTACCGGCTCACGTCGACGTTCCTCGACATCGCCGAGGAGTTCGGCGCCGAGCGGGCGTTCGCGCTCGGCGGCGTCCCGACCGGCGAGCTCGTCGAGGAGTACACCGTCCTCGGGGCCGTCTCCGACGCGTCTCTCACCGCCGACCTCGAAGAGGCGGGCGTCGAGTTCCGCGCGGACGAGCCGGCCGGCGGCATCGTCGGCGTCTCCGGGCTCGTGCTCGGCCTCGGCGGTCGGCGCGGCTTCGAGGCCGCCTGCCTGATGGGCGAGACGAGCGGCTACCTCGTCGACCCGAAGAGCGCTCGCGCCGTGCTGGAGACGCTGGAGGCGGTCCTCGACATGTCCGTCGACTACGAGAGCTTAGAGGACCGCGCCGAGGAGATGGAGGAGGTCGTCGGCAAGATCCGCGAGATGCAGGAGGGGCCGGCGGTGCCGGACGACGACCTGCGCTACATCGGGTGAATCGGACGCGTTCGCCGGATTCGCCTCGTTCTCTCCGCGGCGGTTCGCTTCCGCCCGGGGGCCGGAACCCCCGGTTCCGGCAAAGCTAAACCGCATCCCCGATCATCGTTCCTGTATGACTGACGTACGCGTCGCCGGGGTCGGGCTCACTCCCTTCGGCAGCCACCCGGAGCGCACCGGCCGCGACCTGTTCGGCGAGGCCGCGCTGCGGGCGTTCGAGGACGCGGCCGTCGACAGGGCCGACGTCGAGGAGCTGAACTACGGGAACTTCATGGGCGCGCTCGCCGAACACCAGGGCCACCAGGCGCCGCTGATGGCCGAGGCCGCGGGGGTCCGCTGCCCGGCGACGCGCTACGAGTCGGCGTGCGCGTCGGCCGGCGTCGCGGTCCGCGAGGCGGTCCGGACGGTGGCGGCGGGCGACGCCGACGTCGTCCTCGCGGGCGGGATGGAGCGCATGACGAACCTCCCGACCGACGAGGTGACGGAGGGGCTCGCCATCGCGGCCGACGACCTCTTCGAGGTGCGGGCCGGGGTGACCTTCCCGGGCGCGTACGCGCTGATGGCGAACGCCTACTTCGACGCCTACGGCGGGAGCCGCGAGGACCTCGCCCATATCGCGTCGAAGAACCACGAGAACGCACTGCCGAACGAGTACGCCCAGTACCGCAGGGAGGTGTCGGTCGCGGAGGCGATGGACGCCCCGCCGGTCGCGGAGCCGCTCCACCTGTACGACGCCTGTCCGATCACCGACGGGGCGAGCGCGCTCGTGCTGGTCTCCGAGGAGTACGCCGCCGAGCACGACCTCGACGCCTCGGTCGCGGTGACGGGGACCGGGCAGGGGACCGACCGGATGGCGCTCGGGGACCGCGAGCACCTCGCCCGGACGCCCGCGGCCGACGACGCGGCCGACGCGGCCTACGCCGATGCGGGCGTCGAGGCCGCCGACGTCGACGTCGCCGAGGTCCACGACTGCTTCACCATCGCGGAGGTGCTGGCGCTGGAGTCGCTCGGGCTGTTCGAACCGGGTGAGGGGATCTCGGCGGCCCGCGAGGGGCTCACGACCGCCGACGGCGACCTCCCGGTGAACCTCTCCGGCGGGCTGAAGGCGAAGGGCCACCCGGTCGGCGCCACCGGCGGCTCGCAGATCGCCGAGCTGACCCGCCTGCTCCGGGGCGACCATCCCAACAGCGAGCACGTCCCGGAGGCGGAGGTCGGCGTCGCGCACAACGCGGGCGGCACGGTCGCCAGCGCGGTCGTCCACGTGCTGGAGGTGGCCGGATGAGCGACGACGGCGCGGACGCGGCGGACGAGACGGACGAGACGGACGCGGCGCCGCCGACGGACCGCCACTACGCCGAGTGGCTCGACGCGCTCGCCGACGGGGACGGGTTCGCCTTGGTCTGTCCGGAGGGACACGGCTCCCTTCCCCCGCGGCGGGTGTGTCCCGAGTGCGGGGCCGCCGACCTCTCGCGGGAGCCCCTCGACGAGACGGGGACGGTGGCGACGTACAGCGTCGTCCACGTCCCGTCGCCGCGCTTCGCCGACGACGCGCCGTACGCGACCGCGGTGGCGGACTTCGGTCCGACGCGGCTGACGGGAATCGTCCGCGACGGCGGCGCGGACGACGAAGCGCCCGAGGTCGAAATCGGCGACACGATCGCGGTCGACGTGGGCGAGCGGGCCACCGACGGCGAGCGCCTCGTCGTCTTTCGGCCGGCTGGCGGGCGCTGAGCGCGGCGGTCGCCCGACGGCGCCGGTGAGTCGAAACGGGTCCCGGTCTCCGAGAGCGTTTCCGTGACGAGCGTGTCAGCGCCAAAACCGTTATATCCGGGTCGTCGGTACTCCGGACGTATGCCCGACCGCATCCCGGTCCTCCTCGTCGACGACGACCCGGACCTCCGAGCGGTCACCGCCACGTTCCTAGAGCGCGAGGCGGACCGAATCGCGGTCGAGACGGCGCCCGACGCGGCCGACGGCCTCGACGTCTTAGCGGAGCGCGACGTCGAGTGCGTCGTCTCCGACTACGAGATGCCCGGGAAGGACGGGCTCGCGTTCCTCGCCGAGGTGCGCGAGCGCCACCCGGACATTCCCTTCATCCTCTTCACCGGACGGGGGAGCGAGGAGGTCGCGAGCGAGGCGATCTCCGCCGGCGTCACCGACTACCTCCAGAAGCGCGGCGGCACGGAGCGGTACGAGCGGCTGGCGAACCGGATCGTCGAGGCCGTCGAGAAGCGGCGAGCCGAGCGGGACGCCGAGCAGGCGGTCGAGCAGTTCCGCGCGGTCGCGGAGGGCGCGTCCGACGCGATCGTAACGATCGACACCGACGGCGTGATCCGGTTCGCGAACCCGGCCGTCGAGTCCGTGCTCGGGTACGAACCGTCGGAGTTGGAAGGGGAACCGCTGACGACGCTGATGCCCGAGCGACACCGCGACGACCACCGCGAGGCGGTCGACCGGTACCTCGACACGGGCGAGCGGAGCGTCGACTGGGCGGACGTTCGGTTCAACGCGCTCCACCGCGACGGCGGCGAAGTCCCCGTCTCCCTGTCGTACGGCGAGTACGAGGTCGAGGGAGAACGGCGCTTCGTGGGCGTGATCCGCGACGACGGCGAGCGGGAGCGACACCGGGCGTTCATCGAACACGCCAGCGACGTGGTCGCGGTGCTGTCGAGCGACTGGCGGTTCCGGTACCTGAGCCCCTCCTGCGAGCGCGTGACCGGTCACGCGCCGTCCCATCTGCTCGGCGAGCGGTCGCTGGGCTACCTTCACCCCGCGGGCCGCGGGGCGGGCAGAACGGCGTTCGGCGGACTCACCGCCGGGGCGGGCCCCCCCCCCGCCGC
>NZ_JBZVGZ010000018.1:0-85921 GCF_058630335.1 Halorubrum sp. SD41 | reverse complement strand
CGCTTCGCTCCGGCCGCTCGCAGGCGCAGCGAGGCGCGACGCGCCTCTGGCAGCCGCCGGCGACGCCACCGCCGGCTATTTATAAACGGCGTCGGCGCCGCTGGCGACTATTTAAATATCGAATCGCTGCTACCGATCTGCGGAACTCACTCCCGAAACCGACCAAGAAGCACCATTCAGCGACCGGGTGTTTCATCCCAAGTTATATTTGAAGAACAGGGTTTCAACAGGGCCAAACGGCTCTAAAGTGTCGGAATCGGCGCGGGGGGTACCGGCGACGCACCCCCATTGAACGGGCTGTGACCTCAGTCGTCCGCCACGGCGGGGACCGTGCGCGGCTCCGCGTGCGCTTCGGCCGCCTCGGGCGTCGGCGCCCACGCCAGTTCCCCCTCGTAGTGGAAGGCGCGGTGGTCACGCGTCGGGTCGACCACCGTCAGCGAGAGCCAGTCGTTGTCCAAGAGCCCGGTCACCGCCTCGTTGTCGGCCAAGACCTCGGTGACGCGGTCGACCGGCGCGTGGACGACCGTGGAGAGGCGGAGCGGCTGGTGGTACGGGGTGTCGGCGTCGGCCATGAGCGACTGGAGCGGGAGGCCGGTCATCAGGTCGCCGCCGTTGCCCTGGTAGACGCCGACGTTGCCGACCGGATTCTGTGTCACCTTCGACCCGCTGCCGTACGCCGCGTTGTCGACCGTCGAGAAGTAGTACTGCGCGTTGATCCACTGCGTGACGACCATCGGGCCGGTCAGGATCGCTTCGAGCGCGTCGCCGTCCGGGTCCGTCTCCCAGTCGTACGAGTGGAGGAAGGCGCGCCCGTCGAGGTCGAGGTCGCTCGTCAGCTCGCGGGGACCGACGACGAAGCCGGCGTTGCCCGCCAACCCCCACTCGGGGCGCGTCTCGGCCCAGTCGCCGGCGCGGCGCTCCGCCTCGCGGACGGCCGACCCTCCGGCCTCCTCCCCGGTGCGCTCGGCGGCGGCGCGCTCGCGGGCGGCGTCGAGGTCCGAACGCAGCCGTTCGAGGTCCGCGGCGTGCGACTCCGGCACGTCGCCGTCGTACAGCTCGATCTCGTCGGTCGTGGTGTTGTGTTCGGCGGCGAGGAAGACGGTGTCGTCGGGCACGTCGATCCCGCGCTCGCGCAGCCCCGCCTTCACCGCGGGGTCGTTACAGATCGCGGCGAGGGCGCGCGCGTTCGGGCCGCCCGGGTTGCCGGCGCAGGCACCGCAGTCGAGGCTGGAGTCGTAGGGGTTGTTCGCCGTCTCCGCCGCGTGGCCCGTGAAGACGACCAGGCGACCGAACGCCTCCCAGCCCATCAGCTCGAACGCGGTCGCGGCGTACTCGACCCGCTCGTCGCGGGTGAGCCCAGTCGGAAGCCCCCCGCCGGAGTCGTCGTGCTCGTGGACGCCCGGCTCGCAGAACTCGTGGTCCCCCGGCACCGCGTCGTCGGCGCCGTCGAGCAGGTCGCGCACCCGGCCGGGGACGAGCGTGCGCGCGGCGAGCGCGAGCCCGTACCCGCTCCCGGCGCCCTCGACGAAGCTGAACGCGGTGGCGGGATTCGACCGCAGCGTCTCGACCACCTCGCCGGCGGCTTCGCGGAGGTTCCCCAAGCGGTCGCGGCTCGCCCGCGCGTCGTCTTCGGCCGGAACCTCAGAGACGCGGTGTTGCGGGTCGACGATCGGCGGACAGGCGTCGACGGACACGTCGGCGTCGTACCCGGTGTACTCCATCGGGACGCCGAAGAAGCCGGCGTACCCGTGCGTCTCGTAGTCGCCGGTCGCCTCGACGTGCCGGCGGATCACCTCCGAGCGCGTGTCGATACAGAAGACCAGCTGGGCGGCCGGCCGATCCGGCGCGCCGCCGTCGGCGCGGGCCCCGGGCTCCCCGTCGCGCACCTCCTCCCCGTCGCGCGCCTCGCTCTCGGCGGCGACCCGCTCGACGAGCCCGTCGCGGTAGGTGGCCTCCCACGCGCTCAGGAACCCGTCGGCGATCTCGTCGCTCGCGTCGACCGCCGGACCGTCGGACCCCTCCGGCGGCGAGACGTCGACGCCGAGGGAGTCCGCCAGCGCCAGCCGGGCCGCGAGGTACCCCTCCGCCGTGATCGGGTGCGCGGACTGCCACGCGCCGCCGTCCTCGGCGCGCCGCTTGAGCAGCCCGGTCCACCCGGGGAGCGCGGCGAACTGCGCCTCGAAGACCGACTTCCACCGGTCACGGGGGTACGGCTCCAGCGCGGCCTCGATCGCTTCGGTCGCCGACGCCGGCAGGTCGGCGACGAGCCCCTCGTCCGGGACCTCGTCGTCGTAGGCGGCGACCGACCGGAACGCGTCGTAGAACCCCGCCTCGCGGTTCGGCATCGCCCACTCCGCCTGCCCCTCGTCGAGGAACGCCGACAGCCACTTCGTCAGCACGCGGTCGACGCGCTCGGCGTCGGAGTCCGCCGCCTCCGCGTCGTCGGAACCGCTCGATTCCGCCGTCTCCTCGGCGTTCTCCAGCCGCTCCAGCAGGGCTTCGGGGTCGCCATCGTAACCCCGGTCGGTCAGTTCCGCGTCGAGCAGGTCGGGGTCGATACGTCCCTCGTCGAGGGCCGCCCGGAACGTCTCCGCGCGCGGGTAGCCGCGCCCGCCGAGGAGGTCCGCCGCCCGGCTCACGGCCTCGTCGAACGGCCGGTCTTCGAAGCCGGCGAGGGGATTCGCGGTCACGAACGAGTGGACCGGCCAGACCGAGCCGACCGCGGTCGCGGCCGCGTCGATCTCCGATTCGATGCCGTCAGCGTCGTCGTCGATGCCGATTTCAGTTGTCATCGTACTCCTCCGTGGCGGTCAGGACGGTGTCCGGTGCGGGTTGGCCCGCGTTCAGCAGCGCGACGTAGAGGCGCTCGCTCCGCTCGTGGGCGCCGGTCTCGACCGCGACGTACGCCGCGAGGAAGGCGACGGCGACGAGCGCGTGGAGCGCGGTCAGCTCGGTCGGGGCGGAGACCAGCGGCAGCCCGGCGAGCAGCCCCGAGACGGCCCGGTACGCGAGCGCGTACACGGCGATGGCGGGGAGCGCGACCAGCGGGACCGCCGCGTAGCGGGCCGCCGTCGAGAGGGCGGTCCGCCGGACGGCGCTCCGGGCCGCGTGGAGCGTCGTGAGCGTCACGAACCCCGCGAGCAGCAGCCCGCTGTCGACGCTCGTCCCCTTTCCCGTCAGGAGCGCGAACGTCGCGCCGCCCGCGAGCCCGGTCAGCAGGACGACGACCGCGCCGGCGACGCCCGTTCCGGCGGACTCGGGGCCGGACTCCGTCGGGGCGACGCGCTCGACCTCGTCGCCCGCGCTCAGGAAGTGGTACGCCTTGTAGAAGCCGTGTAAGACGAGGTGCGTGACGGCGGCGCCGAAGAAGCCGAGCCCGGCTTGGACGATCATGAATCCCATCTGGCCGACCGTCGAGCAGCCCAGTTCGCCCTTGACGTCCGACCGGACGGTCTTGAGCAGTTTCCCGGCCAGCGCGCTCGCGGCGCCGACGACCACGATACCGAGCATGAGCCACGTCTCGACGGTCACGACGGGCGCGAAGCGGGTCAGCAGTATCCCGCCCGCGTTGACGAACCCGGCGTGCATCAGCGCCGAGGCCGGCGTAGGGGCCGTCATCGAGGAGAGCAGCCAGCCGTGGAACGGGACCAGCGCCGACTGGATCATCGCTGCGAGGACGAGCGCGGCGCCCGCGACGAGCCACGCGGGTCCACCGAGTGAGTCGGCGCTCGCGGCGATCCCCGAAATCGTCGTCGCACCGGTCGCCCACCACAGCGCCGTCACGGCGACGCCGAGCAGCGCGCTGCTGGCGAGGAAGTATTTACGGGCGACGCCCGCGGCGGCCCGGGCCTGCGGCCAGCCGTCGACGGTTCCGATGAGCCGCGCCATCAGGAGCCCCATCGCCAGCCAAAAGCACCAGAACAGCGCGACGTGGTCGGCCGCGACGAGCGCCATCACGGCGAGCGTGAACGCGGAGACCCCGAGGAAGAAGTCGGTCTCGTGGGCGCTCCCCGCCATGTAGCGGCGCGAGTAGCTGTGGACGATCCCGCTGAAGAACGTCACGACGACCCACAGCAGGACGGTGAGCCCGTCGACGGCGACCGCGCCGGGAACCTCCCACGGCCCGCCGAGTCGGACTCGGGCGACGAGCGCGGCGACGCTCGCGGCGAACAGCGTCCACGCGAGCCGCGTTAGTGCGACGGGGACGACCGACGACTCGGCCGTCTCCCGGAGCGCTCCGCCCGTCGGTTTCGAGGTGCGTCCTGACATCGTTCGACTCGTCACGCGACCGCCTCCGGCGTCCGGAGGGAGTCCGGATCCGATTTCGGTCGCATCTATCCTTCTTCGAGAACACAACGCCTATTAAAACTGCCTGTATTCACAAACTGTTCGAATAACCTGTATTATAGAACATTATGTTTTCTCTCCCTTCGATCGACCGTCCGACCGGCGACCGGCCTCCACGTCGCGTGTGCCGTCGGCCGATGGTCTCCGCGTCGCCGTACACTCGGCTGATCGGCGTCGGCTGCGCGGGGGCCCCGTCTCAGCCCGGAGCGGTCGTCATCCGCCGTCGCCGTTCCGCTCCGAGTCGAACCGGCCGAAGGGCGTCGTCTCGTGGGTCCGCACGAGGACCTCGTCGGCGACGGTGACGCCCATGTCGAGGAGTTCTTGGGCCACCGGCGTGATGTCGTCGTCCGACTCGCCGACGACGGTCACGAGGAGGTTCTGCTCGCCGGTCACCAGCTCTTGGACCGACACGACGCCGTCGATGTCGAGGATGTCCGGAATGAGTTCGCCCCGTTCCGGTATCGAGGCGGTGCAGTACAGCAGCATCCGGAGCGGATACCCAGACCGCTGGTAGTCGACGCTGGCGCTGTACCCCTTGATCACGCCGTCGGACTCCAGCCGCCGGATGCGCTTGCGGACGGTGCTGTCCGAGGTGCCGGTCCGCTCCGCGATGTCTCCGGACGACGTGTTCCGCGCGTCTTCCTGTAGCGCGTACAGGATCGCCCTGTCGACGTCGTCGATCGCGCCGTTGTCCATGCCTCGTCGATACGCGCGTGTCGTTTTTATACGTTGTCGAGGCCGCCGCGTCCGCGTTTTCGGCCGCGGTCGTCCCGATCCCGACGCCTACATACGACGCCCGCCAGTGGGTCGGATATGGGAACGTACACCGCGGCGATCGACGTGCGGTTCCGCGACATCGACGCGATGGGCCACGTCAACAACGCCGTCTACGCGACGTACGTCGAGCAGGCGCGGACGCGGTACTTCCGCGACGTCCTCGACGCCGACCTCGCGCGCGTCTCGACGGTGCTGGCGTCGATCTCGATCGACTTCCGGCGCCCGATCGAACTCTCCGACGGCGAGGTCACCGTCACCGTCGACGTGGCCGACCTCGGGCGGTCGAGCGCGACGATGACGCACGAGGTCCGGGTCGGCGACGCGGTCGCCGCGGAGGCCGAGGCGACGCTCGTCTCCCTCGACCCGGAGACCGGGGAACCGGCGCCGCTGCCCGAGGAACACCGGGCCGAGATGGAGTCGTATCACGACCTGTGAGGCCGTCGAGGGGGACGACCGGACCCGGTCGGTCGGGCCGCACCGGACGCACACCTTCTTGACGGCGCGGACGGATCGATCGGTATGAGCGTTCGACTCTACGCCCTCGACGGGTGTCCGTGGTGCGAGAAGGCGGCCGACGCCCTGAACGACGCGGGCGTCGACTACGAGACGGAGTGGGTGGAGGCCCTCCACTCTCGGCGGAACGAAGTGAAGCGCGTCAGCGGCCAGCGCGGCGTCCCCGTCCTCGTCGACGAGGAGCGCGGCGTGACGATGGCCGAGAGCGCGAACATCGTGGAGTACGTCGAGAGGACTCTCCAATGAGCATCTACACCGGCCGCGGCGACGAGGGCGAGACCGACCTCCGGGACATGAGCCGGGTGTCGAAGTCGAGCCACCGGATCGAGGCGTACGGCTCCGTCGACGAGGCGAACGCCCTCCTCGGCACGGTCCGTCCGACGGGCCACGACGACGTCGACGATCTGCTGGAGACGGTCCAGAACCACCTCCACATCGCCCAGGCCGACCTCGCCAACCCCGACCCCGATCCGGACGACCCGCAGGTGGAGAGCCGCCACACCGAGGAGCTGGAGGAGCACATCGACGCGTTCGACGAGGAGCTGGAGCCGCTCACGTCGTTCGTCCTGCCCGGCGGCGGCGATGCCGGGGCGGCGCTCCACCACGCGCGCGCCGTGGCCCGACGCGCGGAGCGGCGCGTCGTCGACCTCGCGCGCTCGGAGCCGATAAACGAGGCCGTCGTCACCTACCTCAACCGCCTCTCCGACCTCCTCTTCACCCTCGGTCGGGTCGTCAACGCGCGCGACGGCGAGCCCGAGGAGTCGCCCTCGTACTGAGCCCGCTTCGTTCCGACCGCGGGGTCGACACGAGTCCCGAGCGCGCGACTTTTCCCCGTCCCGCGCGTGGAGCAGAGTATGACGCTCGACAGCTACGCGGCGGCGGTCTCCGGTCACGACCCGGGACCCGGCGAGGTCGAGACCGCGGAGATCCTGGTCACCGACGACGTGCTCGTGAAGGCGTTCGTCCTCGGCCCTGACGCGTCGGTCGATCCCCACGAACACGCCGACGCCACGAACGTGTTCCACGTGTTGGAGGGGGAGCCGACCGTGGTCCGCGACGGCGAGGAGGCGGCGCTCGCGGCGCCCGCGGTGGTGCCGAACGAGCGCGGCGCGGTCCACGGCGCCCGCAACGACACCGACGACCGGGCCGTGCTCACGGCCAGCATCGCACCCCTCCCCTGATGGACGGCGAAATCGACCCCGCGGAGCTGTCGGCGCTGCTCGATGAGCGCGACGACTCCGGGGACGATGTCGACGGCGCCGACGGCCTCGCCGAGGAATCCGAATCGCTCCGCGTCGTCGACATCCGCGACCGGCGCGCGTTCGACCGCGGCCACCTCCCCGACAGCGAGTGTATCCCCTTCCCGGAGCTGACGAGTCGTATCGCGGAGTTAGAGGGGGCAGAGCGGATCGTTACCGTCTGTCCGCACGGCGTCGCCAGCCAGCAGGCGGCCCAGCTGATCGGCAGCTACGAGGGCACGCAGGACGCGCGCGTCGAGAGCCTTCGCGGCGGCATCGAGGCGTGGGAGCGGGAGGTCGGCGAGCTGACCGAATCGGAGAAACCCGACGCCGACCCGGACGAAGGCCCCGAATCGCCGTTCTGAGAGAGACCTCCTTTTAAATCGGGCTCAGATCGCGCGGACGCGGACCCGCCAGAAGTCGCGGAACGCGTCGTCGAGCGCCCCCTCCGGCTTCCCGGTGGCGTCCGAGACGTCGGTGACGTCGGCGCGGTCGCGCACCCGCCCGAGGACGCTGCGCTCGCCGACGGCGATCACGCGGTCGAGGTCCTCCGCGTCTGCGACCGCGGCGAGCGCCTCGTTCGCCCGGTCGAGGTGGTCGTCGATCTGCCCCTCGCGGCGGCGCTCGAATCGGCCCTGCGAGAAGCCGCCCTTCGAGTGCGCCTCCTTCACGTCGCTGGTGAACCCCTCGAACGCGACCCGCTCCGCGCCCTCGTAGGTGCCGACGGCGAAGACGTCGGAACGGACCAGCGCGAACGCGAACCGACCGGTCGGGCGGAACCACGCGTCATCGAGCCGGAACCGGTCGCTCCACCGGTCGAACGGCTCGGGCTCAACCGGCGGCGTCAGCGCCGCGCTCACCGCGCCGGTGTCGTCGGCGAGGACGACCGCGGGCGCGGCCCGGCGGACCAGCTCCGTGCGGTCGCCGAACCAGTCCGAGACGGTCGCGGGGACCGAGTCCGCGTCGGGGACGTACGCCGTGAGCAGCCCCTCGGGGTCGTCGCTCTCGACGGCGCGGAAGCGGTCGAGTACGTCGGCTAGTTTCGAACCGCTGTAGTCGCTCACGCGCCGGAAGTCGATCGACTCCTCGCTGCCCTCGGCGCGCTCCAACCGCTCCTCCAAGGATTCGATCCGGTGTTCGAGCTCGTTGACGCGCTCCTCGGCGCGCTGTCGGTCGGCGACCGCGTCGGAGCGCCGCTCCTCTTCGGCCTCGGCGCGGCGTTCGAGGTGGCGCTTCTCCTCTTCCAGCTCCTCGATGCGTTCCTTCAGCTCGGCGCGCCCGAGCAGCCTGTCGATCATACCGAATCCGCGACCCCCTGCGACCTAAAAGGTGCGTCTGCGGCGGCGACGTGGTCGAATCTGTTTATAAATGGATGCCGTGCGGTGGCGCGCGCCTCCGAGCGGCCGCCGAAGGCGGCCGTGAGGAGCACGCGCGAGGGAGTCGGGCGCTCCGAGGGCGACCGAAGGGAGCCCGAAGGACGCGCCCGACGAGGCTGGGGAGGTGTGAGGTGCTGTGCGGAGCGGTGCGGGGCGGGACTCAAAGGGGCAGTCGCGAGGCGGGCGCAGGCGACGCAAGCACCGCAACGAAGGAGCGAGCAGCGCGAGCGACTGAGTGAGGAGCACAGCGAGCGTGCGCCCGCCTCGCGACTGGGGCTTTGGAGGTGTTCACGGCCGCTCTGCTGTTGGCTATTTATAAGCGAGCGGCCGGGGCTCTGGCGGTGTTCACCGCGGAGGTAGCAGCCATTTATAAGCGAGCGGCTGAGGGTTCGGGAGCGTCCTCCACCCCTGTCCGACTGTCTATTTATAAATAGCAGCTACGATCGACGGGAAATCCGGAGTCGCTTTTCGCGTATCACGCGTTCACGTTTGGCTCCCATCCCTCCCAGCGCAACAGCTTCTCCGCCCGATCCGCGTCCGCCAACAGCACGTTCCGGCGGTCCGGGAGCGTCTCGTCGGCGAGTTCCTGGGGAATCGCGAGCGTGCCGCTGGGTACGTCGTCGTCGCCGCCGACCGGGATGTGGCCGCTGTCGACCTTCATCACGAGCGGGGCGTCGAGTCGCTCGACCCCTTCGCCGTCCGCGTACAGCTGCTCGTTGACGCGTTCGTGGTCCGCCCGCTGGATGACGGCGCGCTCGCCGTCGCGGGGTTCCACGTACAGTTCCCCCAGGTAGTAGCCGCTCGAGAATCGCTCGAACATTCTATGCGTGGTATCCTCTACCACGACTGTACATAAGTGTTTCTCGGACGGGATTAACCCTGATAATCGGGGTGAGATGTAGGCCCCATGGAACATCCATTGGACGTCGCGTTCAATATTTTATCCGAATCAGCCGGGGGAACGAATCTGCTTATAAATCGCAGATCGACACGGACACGCCCGAAGCCCCAGCCGCGAGGCGGGCGCACGCTCGCTGTCGTTCGAGACGGCGAAGGCGTCTCGTGATGACGAAACGGCGGAGCCGTTTCGAACCACGCTCCTCACTCGGTCGCTAACGCTCCCTCGTTGTGGTGCTTACGTCGCCTGCGCCCGCCTCGCGGCTGCCCCTTCGAATCCCGCCCCGCACAGCACCGCAACCGCCGGAAGACGGTCCTGCTCACTTCGCTGCGCGGGCTGCGACTTCCGTGCTCCCGCTCGCTCCCGCTGGTCGCTCGCGGGACCGCACCTCACGCCTCCCCAGCCTCGCGGCTCCCTACGGTCGCCGCGTCCCTCGCGCGTGCTGTCTCGCGCCCTTCGGGCGCTCGCAGGCACGCGCCACCGCACCGCGGATCGGTCGTCGCTTTCCCCGTATTGGGCTGATCTCGGTTCGGCGCGAGAGCCGTTCGCCGACGCCCTCGTGTGGGACCGATGCCGCGTGGTCGCCGTCGCCGTCCGCCCGCCATCTGACCTCAGTCGCCGTCGCTCCGACGCGCCACCTCGTGGCGCCCGAACCCGTACCGCAGGCGGTTCGCGAGCCGGCGCGAGAAGCGCCCCTCGTTGCGCGAGTCGAACCGCTCCGCGAGCGCCTGGTAGATGATCGGCACCGGCACCTCCTGTTCGAGCGCCTCCTGGACCGTCCACGTGCCCGTCGAGCCGCCCGCGACGTGGTCCGCCACGTCGCCGAGGTCCGACCCCTCCTCGCGGAACGCCTCCTCGCAGAGCTCCAGCAGCCACGACCGGATCACGGCGCCGTTGTTCCACGTGCGCGCCACGGACTCCATGTCGAGGTCGTAGCGGCCGTCGGTGAGCAGTTCGAACCCCTCGCCGTACGCCTGCATCAGCGCGTACTCGACGCCGTTGTGGACCATCTTCACGTAGTGGCCCGAGCCCGACTCGCCCATGCGGTCGTGGCCGTCCGGCCCGGTCGCGACCGCGTCGAACACCGGCACGAGCGCCTCGTAGGCCCACGCGGGGCCGCCGACCATCAGCGAGAAGCCCGCCTCCGCGCTCGCTGGCCCGCCGGAGGTGCCGCAGTCGAGGTACGCGGCGTCCGTCGCCTCGGCCCGCCGGACCGACTCCTCGAAGTGGGAGTTGCCGCCGTCGACGACGACGTCGTCGCCGTCGAGGTGCGGCTCCAGGTCCGCGAGCGTGGCGTCGACCGCGTCGCCCGCGGGCACCATCAGCCAGATGCGCTTGCCGTCGGCCTCTCCGGAACCCTCCAGCCGGTCGCACAGGTCCGCGACCGAGTCGGCCGGCTCCGCGCCGTTCTCCGCCGCCTCCGCGGTCGCCTCCGCCGAGAGGTCGAACGCGACCACGTCGTGGCCCGCTTCCAGCGACCGGTTCGCGACGATCTGCCCCATCCGCCCGAGTCCGATGACGCCGAGTTCCATGCGCGAGGGGTGGCGACCCCCCGCCGTAGTGGTTCCGGTTCGACGACTCGGTCGCCAACTCGGCCGCGTCGGCGGTCGCCCGGCGCCGTCGTCGCCTACTCGCCGGCCGCTGCCTCGACCTCCCGCTCGCCGAGGTGCGCGCGGAGCGCGTCCACGTCCTTGTTGCCCGCGCCGGTGTTCAACAGGACGACCGTGTCGTCCGGGCCGAACTCGCCGGACTCCGCGAGCGCGAACGCGCCCGAGACCGCGGCCGCGCAGGTGGCGCCCACCTCCAGCCCCTCGCTCCGCGCGACCTCGATCGCGGCGTCGAGGATCTCGCGGTCCGTCGTCGCCACCGCGCCGCCGTCGGACTCGCGGACCGCCTCCAGGATGAGGTGGCTCGCGCCCGGGTCCGGGATCGCGATCCCGTTACAGGCCGTGTCGACCTCGCCGTCGGGGACCGGGTCGTGGCGCTCCGCGCCCGACTCGTAGGCGCGGACGACCGGCGCGCAGCCCGCCGCCTGTGCGGCGTACATCGGGACCGGCTCGTCGGTCCACCCCAGCTCCCTCGCCTCCCGGGCGGCCTTGTGCATCCCGACGAGGCCGACGCCGCCGCCGGTCGGGTAGACGACGCCGTCGGGCGCCTCCCAGTCGAGCTGCGCCAGTAGCTCCAGCGCCATCGTCTTCTTCCCCTCGTGGCGGTACGGCGTGACGAACGTCTTCGTCGAGTACCACTCCGGGTGCTCCTCGATCGCCTCGGCGTACGCCTTCCCGGCGTCGCCGATCTGCGAGTTGCCGTCGACCGGGTCGGTGACCGTCAGGTCCGCGCCGTGGACCTCCGTCATCGCCTTCTGGGTGAACCCCGCCCGCGAGGGGAGGAACACGTGCGCGTCCAAGTCCGCGCGGGCCGCGTACGCCGCGGCGGCCTGCCCCGCGTTGCCGGCGCTGTTCAGCGCCACCTCGCTCGCGCCGTGCTCGCGCGCGGCCGTCATCGCGGCCGCCTGCCCGCGGTCCTTGAACGTCCCCGTGGGGTTCGCCCCCTCGTCTTTCAGCAGGACGCGGCCGACGCCCATCGCGTCCGCCAGCGACGGACACTCGACGAGCGGCGTGGCCCCCTCGCCGAGCGACACCGCGGTCTCGGCCGGGAACGGGAGCAGTTCGTCGTACCGCCACATCGAGCCGTCCGGGCGCGCGTCGAGCGTTTCCGGGGTCAGGTCGATCCGGTCGTAGTCGTAGTCGGGGTCGAGGATGCCACCGCAGTCGGGACAGCGATGCGTCGCCGCCGCCGCGTCGAACGTCTCCCCGCAGTCGACGCAGGTCAGGCCGACGAACGCGTCTGTCGTCTCCATGCGACCGCGCTCGCGCGCCGGGGACTTCGGTGCTGCGGTCGCGGCGGGCGACGAGCGATTCGGTGCTGCGGTCGCCCCCCGCGCCGATTCGTTCGGCGTCGCGACCGTGGCGGGTACTTAGGTTCGAAACGTATGAAGGGGTACGCCGAGGGGGCCCGCCGTCGTATCACCGCACGGGATGCTCGTTTCAGCGACCGCGTCCGATCCGCCGGGGGAACCGAGGTGGGACCGATGAGCCGAACCGACCTGCGGTTGGACCTCCCGACGGGATCGTGGCTCGGGGACGTCTCCCGGCGCGTCCCCGCGGCGACGCTCCGGGTCGCGGAGACGATCGCGGTCGACGGTTCGGCGGCGAGCGCCGACGGTTCGGGTGTCGCCGACGGCGACGTCCAGCGGCCGACCGACGGGGATCCGGAGGTGGCCGCGACCGTCCGCGTCGGCGGCACCGACCGGGACCGGGTCGAGACGGCGCTGCGAGACCACGAGCGCGTCTCGCGCGCGACGGCGGTCGAGCGCCGCGGCGACGTCCGCACGCTCCGGGTGGTCGGCCGCGCCCCCGCGTACCTCCCCGCGGCGCGCGCGGTCGGCCTCCCGCTCGCGTCGACGGTGGAGGTGGTCGACGGCCGCGCGACGGTGACCGTCCTCGGGGACCGCGACCGGATCGAGGCGTTCGGCCGGCGGCTCGCGGGCGACGGGATAACGGTCGGCGTCGCCGCCACCGGGGGTGACGGCCCGGGTCGCACGCTCACGGAGGCGCAGCGTGACCTCGTCTTCGACGCGGTCCGAGCGGGGTACTACGACACCCCGCGCCGGTGTACGCTCACGGAGCTGGCCGAGGCGAACGGGATCGCGAAGTCGACGTGTAGCGAGACGCTCCACCGCGCCGAGGGACGGGTGATGCGCCGGTTCGTCGACGGCGAGGGGCCGTTCTCGGAGTCGGACGCCGAGGGCGCCGCGAGCGGCGAGACCGGACCCCCTGAGACGGCGGCGTTCGACGACGAGGAGTTCGACGGCGGGGAACGCGACGACGCCGAGCGCGACGCCGAGGAGTTCGAGGCGAGCGATCCCGAGGGCGAGGAGCCGGCGCGGTCCGCGGCGACCGAGCCCTGACGCGGCCGGGATCCGCTCTCAGGCCCCCGCTACTCCCCGTCGAGCGCCTGCCACGAGAGCCGCGGGTTCCGCGCGGCGCCGACCTGGTCGATCCGCGCGGCCGCGGTCCGGTTCGGCGCGGCGTCGAGCGCCTCGTCGGTGTCGGCGTACGCGAGGTTGAACGCCTCCGCGAGGTCGTCGAGGGAGGACTTCCCTTCGATCTCCGTCGGCTCCGTCAGCATCGCCTCCGGCACCATCTCCGGCCACTTCGTCGTCGGCGGGTGGACGCCGAAGTCGAGCATGCGCTTGGCGACGTCGGCCGCGTCGCGGTCGCCCGCGGTCGCGGCGAACTCGTGGTGGAAGGGACCGAACGGCACGTCGAGGTCGATCCGCTCGGCGAGGTAGTTCGCGTTGAGGACGGCCTTCGCGGCGGCGTCGGCCAGCCCCTCGTCGCCGAGGCGGGCGACGTACGCGTACGCCTTGATCAGCACGAGCCAGTTGCCGACGAACCCGTGGACCTTCCCGATCGTGTGCTCGGGTTCGAAGCGCTCGTACCCCGACCCCTTCTCGGTCTCCCGGACCCGGGGCGTCGGGAGGAACGGCGCCAGCTCGTCGACGACGCCGACCGGGCCGGCGCCCGGGCCGCCGCCGCCGTGCGGGGTCGCGAACGTCTTGTGGACGTTGTAGTGCATCACGTCGAACCCCATGTCGCCCGGGCGGCCGCGGCCGAGCAGCGCGTTGAGGTTCGCGCCGTCGTAGTAGAGGAGTCCGCCCGCGTCGTGGACGATGTCGGCGATCTCCGTAATGTCGCGCTCGAAGAGCCCGACGGTGTTCGGGTTCGTGAGCATGAGGGCGGCGGTGTCGTCGCCGACGGCCGCCTCCAGCGCCTCTAAGTCGACGCGCCCGTCCTCGCCCGAGGGGAGTTCGACGACGTCGTAGCCCGCGGTCGCGGCGGTCGCGAAGTTCGTCCCGTGCGCCGACGCCGGGATCACCACCTCCGAGCGGTCGTTGCCGCGGTGTGCGTGGTACGCCTTCGCGACGAGGATGCCCGTGAGCTCGCCGGCGGCGCCCGCGGGCGGCTGGAGCGTGACGGCGTCCATCCCGCCGATGTCCGCGAGGGCCTCCTGGAGCCGGTGCTGGAGCTCCAGGTTCCCCTGCGCCGAGCGCGCGGAGCGGTCGGGGTGGATCGCCGCGTTCGGGTCCGCCGCCACGTCCTCGGTGAACTTGGGGTTGTACTTCATCGTGCAGCTCCCCAGCGGGTACGGCCCCGAGTCGATCGCCCAGTTCATCTGCGAGAGCCGGGTGTAGTGGCGCGCCGTCTCCGGCTCCGAGGGGTTCGGCAGCGTCAGCTCCTCGCGGGTGAGGTCGTCGGGCAGCGGCGAGTCCGCGCGCACGTCGACGGTCTCTTGGCCCTTCTCCGAGAGCAGCGGCTCCCGGACGCCCTCTCCCTCTCGCTCGTAGTTCGCTTGGTCGTGAATCATCTCACAGCACCTCCTCGAAGGCCGCGACGAGGCCGTCCGTCCGTCCGGCGTTCAGGTCAGTGACGCACACCTGAAGCAGGTGGTCGTCGATCGCGTGGACCGCGAACCCCTCGCCTTCGAGGTCGGTCGCGATCGCCTCGGCCGGCTGGTCGACGCGCACCGCGAACTCCCGGAAGTGGTGGCGGTCGTGGACGGGCGCGGCCGCGCCGGACAGCTCGTCGATCCGCGCCGCCAGCGCCTCGGCCTCGCGGACGCAGTCGTTCGCGAGGTCGACGAGCCCGTCGGGCCCGAGCGTCGCCGCGTGGATCGCCGCGCGGAGCGCGACCCACGCCTGGTTCGTACAGATGTTCGAGGTGGCCCGCTCCTTGCGGATGTGCTGTTCGCGGGTCTGGAGCGTCAGCGTGTACGCGCGGGTGCCGCCGGCGTCGGCGCCTCCGGCGCCTCCGTCTCGCGCCCCCTCCGGCGGCGCGCGCTCCTCGCTCGCGCCGACGAGCCGGCCGGGGACCTGCCGCAGGAACTCGTCGCTACAGGCGAATATCCCCAGTCCCATCCCGTAGGCGGTCGGCAGGCCGAGCGAGCCGGCCTCGCCGACGACCACGTCGGCGCCGACCGCGGCGGGCGATTCGAGGACCGACAGCGCGACGACGTCCGACCCGAGGACGAACAGCGCGTCCGTCTCGTCGGCGAGGTCGCCGATCGCGGCCAGCCGCTCCTCGATACAGCCGCGGACGGTCGGGCTCTCGGCGTACACCATAGCGACGTCGTCGCCCGCGCGGTCGGCGAGGGCGTCGACGTCGGCGGTCCCGTCGGTCATCGGGTACGTCTCGACGGTCAGGTCGGCGCCGTCGCAGTAGTTCTCCAGCACCGCCCGCTTCCCCTCGCGCAGCTGTTCCGGGACGAGGACGGTGTCGCCCGCGGTCGACCGCACGCGGTCGGCGAGCGTCGCGGCCTCGCCGAGGGCGGTCGCGGCGTCGTACATCGAGCAGTTCGCGACGTCGAGGCCGGTCAGCTCGACCAGCATCGACTGGTACTCGAAGAGCGCTTGGAGGAACCCCTGCGACACTTCCGGCTGGTACTGGGTGTAGCTCGTGAGGAACTCCGCGCGGTCCGCGAGGTGGTCGACGACGCTCGGCACGTAGTGGCCGTAGTGGCCCCGGCCGAGGAACTCCGTCAGGTCGTCGTTGCGCGCGAAGACCCGCGCGCACTCGTCGCGGATCTCGCGCTCGGTGCGCGCGTCGATGCCGAACTCCCCGTCGAAGGCGACCGCCTCGGGGATGTCGAACAGCGCCTCCTCGTCGTCGACGCCGATCGCCGCCAGCATCGCCGCGGTCTCGTCGTCGGTGTGGGGCGCGTACGGCGTGCCGTTCGCCCGGCTCATCGCTGCGCCTCGCCTCGTCCGCGGTCGGTCGACCGCTCGTCTGTGGCCCGTCGGTTCGCGGCTCGTCGATTCGCGGCTCGTCGGTTCGCTGCTCGTCGGTTCGCGGGTGAAGCGGCGTCGGAAGGTGGCGTGGTCATTGTCGTGTGTCGGGTGGATGTGTCGTCCGGGGCTCGCGGCCCGCTTTCGGCGTCGGTCCGGCTGTCACGCGATCTGGTCGTCGTACGCGTCGGCGTCGAGCAGCCCCTCGGCGTCGCCGCCGTCGACGGGCTCGACCTCGAGCATCCAGCCGTCGCCGTACGGGTCCTCGTTGACGAGCTCCGGGCGGTCGAACAGCTCCTCGTTGACCGCGACGACCTCGCCCGAGACGGGCGCGTACAGGTCCGAGACGGCCTTGATCGACTCGACGACGCCGAACGACTCGCCGGCCGCGACCTCGTCGCCGACCTCGGGGAGCTCGACGAACACCACGTCGCCCAGTTCGTCCTGCGCGAAGTCGGAGACGCCGATCCGAACGGTGTCGCCGCCGGTCGTCGCCCACTCGTGCGATTCCAGGTACCGTCTGTCGTCGGGAACGTCGAAGCTCATTGGTCAGGGTCGCCGCGGGCCGCTCGGGATCCGGCCCGCGACACGTGTGAATCACCCTTCTGACGACGAGGAAATAAAAGGTGTGTTCGCGGCGGCCGCGGCGGCGGACGACCGTCGGACTCCGACTCGGCTCGCCCCGCCGGACCGCCGCTCGACGCCTCCCCTCAGGTCCACCGATCCAGCCCGGTCTGGACCTGCGACTCCGCGATGCGCTCGAACCCGCGCTCGACCTCGTCGGCGTCGACGCCCCACTCGTCGACGACGTACGCGCGGGCGGCCTCGACGTCGGGGTTCACGTCGGCGTCGACCGCGACGTCCGCTGCCGGCGGGTCCATGAACAGCTCGCGGACCGCCTCGGCGTTCGGGATCTCGGCGTCGCGCGCCTCCAGGACTCCCCACAGGTCGCCGTGCGCTTTCACCGCTTTCACCGCGGTCTTCGGCCCGACCCCGCGGACGCCCTCGTTGAAGTCGGTGCCGCAGAGCATCGCCACGTCGACGAGCCCCTGCCGGTCGAGGTCGAGGTCGTCGAGCGTCGCGGCCAGGTCCATCAGCTCCGGGTCGCCCTTGCTCGTCAGCTGGCGGAGCGTCGTCGGCGCGCCGAACAGCAGGGTGTCGTAGTCCTCGCTACCCGCGTGGTCGACGGTCCCGGTCGCGGCCATGTGCGCGCACTGCGCCTCCCCCTCGGCGGGCGCTTCGACGATCGGCACGTCGAGCAGTTCCAGCAGCTCGCGGGTCGTCTCCTGGATCGTGTCGGTGAGCCGCTGCGTGCGCGCCTCCAGCCGCGCGGCCTCGACGGCGTCGCCGCGCTCCTCGGCGGCGGCCCGTCGCTCCTCGGCCTCCTCGCGCTTCTCGCGGCGCTCGGCCACCTCGTCGGCCTTCAGGTCGGTGACGGCGCCGTCGAACACCATCACCGGGATCAGGTCGTGCTCGAAGAACTTCGGGAGCCCCTGGACGACGCCGATCAGGTTCGCGACCTCGACGCCGTCGGCGGTGGTGTACGTCTCGTCGCTCGTCCACTTGACCGTCGTCGTGAGGTAGCGGTACAGCCAGTTGTGCGCGTCGACGGCGACGACGCTCCCCTCCAGTTCCTCGAAGGGGGCGTCGCGGATCGACGCGAGGTCGCGTAAGTCGGCGTTTCCCATTACCGGTGGGTGGGGCGCGCCGCTCTTAAACGCTGACGGGTCCGCCGTCACCGGCCCGCGCCGGCCGGTCGGTCCGTCGGCCGCCGCGCTCCCCCTGCCGACTTCTGGGCCGTTTATGTGCGTCACGCGCGTACGTCTCCGCGTCTGAATGGTCTCTCCGTTCGAGGTGTTGGAGGTCGACGAGGACGCCGACGACGAGGCGGTCGAACGGGCCTACCGCGAGCGCGTCAAGCGCGCGCACCCCGACCAGGGCGGTTCGATCGAGGAGTTCCAGCTCGTCCGCCGCGCCTACCGGGAGCTGTCCGAGCGCGACGGGAACGGCGACGGGAGCGACGACGGAGTCGACCCCGCGGACGTCGACCTCTCGGAGGGGGACGACGCGCGCGAGCCGAAGTCGACCCGCGTCGAGTTCCTCGACTACGAGGCCGTCGTCGACTACGGCTGGTCGCTCGACGACGACGAGCTGTTCCGAAAGGCCGGTCAGGCCGACCTCGGCCCCGACGCCCACGGCCGCCTGCTCGTCCACCCAGACGAGAGCCTGCTGGAGGCGGCCGAGCGAAGCGGCTTCGCGTGGCCCTTCTCCTGTCGCGGCGGCGCCTGCGCGAACTGCGCCGTGTACCTCGCGGAGGGCGAGCTCTCGCAGCCGACCGACCACATCATGCCCGACGACCTCGCCGAGCGCGGCTTCCGGCTCTCCTGTAACGGCTACCCGTTGACCGACGAGCTGTCCGTCGTGTTCAACGTGAAACAGCGACCGGAGCTCGACGACCTCATCCTCCCGCCCGGGCCGTTTACCCGGCGGTGATCAGCGGATCGCGCCGAGCGCCGCTGACCGGGTCGAAACCGACCGTCCGCGAAAAGATCCTTCGAACGGCTTCGCACCGCGATCGGCGACGGCCGCCGATCAGAACGCCTCGGCGACGGCCGCGACGACGGCGTCCTCGACGGCGTCGCGCTCGCCCGAGAGGAACTCGATCTTCCCCTCGCGGACGCCCGCGGTGGCGACGTCCGCGTTCGGCGCGAGCTCGGCCGCGCGCTCGGCCACGTCGCGGACGGAGACGTCCGCGGTCGTCCGGACGTACAGCTCGTCGGTGCCGACGCCGACCGTCGCGAACGGCTCGCCGTCCGCGCGGCGCCGGTGGAGGTCGTCGAGGAGGAGCGGCGTCGGCGGGAAGTCGTACCGGTGGGTGTAGCCGTCGGTGTCGAGCAGCGCGAACTCGACGCCGTCGACCGCCTCGGTCACGACGTTCGCGTCCGCGGTCTCGATCTCGGTCTCTAACTTCTCGCGGAACTGCTCGGAGACGTGCGCCGCGAGGTTGCCGCCGTCGGAGAACAGGAGGTCGGCGATGAGTTCGCGCTTGTCCTGATACGACTGGTAGTACGCCTCCAGGGCGACCGCCTCGCGGAGCTCGGCGACGCGCTCGGCGTCGTAGCCCGCGTCGCGAGCGAGATCGACGTACCGCTCTGGGGCGTCCGCCCAGTAGCTCACGGCCGGCAGGTGCCGCAGGTCCGCGCGGACCTCGCCGTTGATCGCGGACGCCAGCGAGGCGACGAGCGCGCCCGTCGAGAGCGTCTCGTCGCCGCCGACGTCGGCCAGCTCCGGCGAGACGAGCGTGTCGACCGCGTCCCGCGTCTCGGGGTCGGCGACCGCGGCGTCGACGACGACCGCGTCGACCCCGTACACCGACAGCAGGTCGATGCCGTCCGCCGACTCGGTCGTCGAGCCCGTCCCGACGAGCAGGAACAGCGGGAGCTTCTCGTCGTGGCGGTCGCGGTCCTGGAGCATCCGGGTCGCGTCGTTGGTGGCCGCGTCCATCCCGTACACCGGCTCGTCGAGCGGGCGGCGGGTGAAGTAGTGGTACTCGGCGTCGCTCTTCGAATGTTCGTCGCGGATCAGCGGGAGGACGGCGCGCTCGACCGCGGCGCCCGCGACGTAGCCGTCGGCGGTCGCCGGGTGGCGGACGACGATCGGCCGCGATTCGAGAATCGCGCGCCGGACCGCCTCGGCAGCGTCGAGGAGGCCGTCCGCGAGCTCGGCGACCGTCTCGTCGCCGGCCAGCGGCTGGAGCCCCTCGGGGCGCGCCTCGTCGGTGAGCGCCTCGGCGATGCGGCGGCGGACCGCCTCGGCCGCCTCGCCGTCGAGGAGGACGAGCGCCTCGGACTCGACCTGAACGTCGCCGCGGTGGCTCTCGACCTCGCCGTCGACCCGCACCGCGTCGCCGACCTCGACGCCCGGGTGCGCCCGGACGCCCGGATCGACGAACGCGGCCACGTCGACGGCGCCCGTCTCGTCGCTGACCTCGAACACCGTCGGGCCGCCGGTCTGACGGACGCCGACGACCTCGCCCTCGATCCGGACCGACTCGCCGACCGCGTCTTCGAGCGTCTCGACGGACACGCGCTCGGGTTCCGCGTCGGGCTCGGCGTCCGCAGAGGCGTCGGGCTCGGCGTCCGCAGAGGCGTCGGCTTCGCCGGTCGGTTTGACCTCGCCGGACATCGTCTCACCACTCGGATCGGGGTCGGCGTCGGACTCGACGACGTCGTCGCCGACAGGCGCTTCGGCTTCGACGGCGTCGGCGGCCGGCTCCTCGTTCTCGTCTTCCGCGGAGGCTTCGTCGGTCGATTCTTCGGGTTCGGTGCTGCCCTCGTCCGTCGTCCCCACGTCTGTCGTCTCCACGTCTGTCGTCTCCTCGGGCTCGTCGTCGCCGTCGTCGCCCGGCTCCTCTTTGGGGAGGTGTTCCCCGGAGGACTCCTGGACGAGGACGCCGCGGAACTCGCGGTCGGCCTGTCGGATCGACCAGCCGAGGTCGACGTTGCCGTTGTCGCGGACGCCCTTCACCTGGACGAACACGTCGTCGCCCGGCTCCCAGTCGAGGCTGTCGAGGCGGCGGTCCAGTTCGGAGCGGTGGAGCAGTCCGGTGACGCCCGGCGCGAGGTCGACGAACACGCCGAACTCTGCGTACCCGTCGACGACGCCTCGGTAGAACCGGCTCGGAACCAGATCGTCGGGAGAGTCGCCGCGGAAATCGAACACGACGTCTTCTTGGTGCGAGTCGCAGACGCGACCGCCCCCGACGTCGGTGCCACAGATGATACAGGATCCCATTTGAGTACACCGAGAGTCTCGGGCCTAAAACGGTTGTCGAAAGCCCGCTAGCCGACTCGACGAGAACGCGGCGAACGCTCGGCCGTCACGCTGCGAACGCTCGGCCGTCACGCTGCGAACGCTCGGCCGTCACGCTGCGAACGCTCGGCCGTCACGCTGCGAACGCTCGGCGCGTCACGCGCTCAACAGCGTCCGCGCCGCGGCCACGACGCGGTAGCCCACGCCGTAGCCGAGCGCGGCGGGGGGGAGCGCGGCCGCGACCGTCCGGAACGGTCCCAGCCCGTGGACCGCGCGGAACCCGACGAACAGCAGCACCGCGGCGTACGCACCACAGAGGACGCGGAGCTCTGGAATCGCCGGTCCGCCGAGCGCCATCGGCGAGCTCGCGTACGCGACGACCTGAACCGTCTCGCTCACGCCGCCGCGGTCGCGGAGCGCCAGCCCGCCGTCGAACTCGACGCTCGCGGCCACGACCGAGACGGTCGCGACCGCGGCGGTCAGGTGGAGGCCGACCGGCGCCGCCAGCGCGACCACGACGAGGAACACTACGACCTCGGACAACACTCGCGAGGAGGGGACGACGACGGGCATCGCCGCGGGGTCGGAGGCGATCCAGCCGAGCGTGAACGCCGCGGCGACCGCGACCGCGAACGTCAGCGCGGGCGCCTGGTCGCCGGGCGCGATCCCGTTCGCGAACGCCCGCCGCGGCCGGACGAGCACCTCGACCCACGTGCGCGCAATGCCGCGGAGCCCGCGCGGTCGACCGCCCGCCGAATCGCTCATCCGAGACGTCACAACCGGAGTTCGACCGCGCGGAATAACCCGTTTCCGGTTCGCTTCGCCCCGCGAGATTCGGTCCGGTCGCTCGGCCCCAGCCCCTCAAACTTATCATCGCTGATACGCGGCGCGCAAACCCTTATATCGACCCCGGCTGAGTGTCGCTCGAATGGTCGCGTTCCGAGACGACGAGCGAGGGTTCACCCCGCTGGCGGGGACGGGGCTGCTCGTCGGGGTCGTCGTGCTGCTGCTCGCGCTCGTCGGCGCGGCGGTGTTCGGGCTCATCGACGGCGTCGCCCCCCCGGACGCCGAGTTCGAGGGGCAGATAGAAGACGGCGAACTCGTCGTCGTGGCGCTCGGACCCGAGCCGGTTCCCGCCGAGGAGCTGTACGTCCGCGGCGAGGACCCGGACGGGAACGTCCAGTTCGGCGCGTGGCCGGGCGACGGCGTCGTCAGACCGGGCGATCAGGTCGTCGTGCCCAACGCCACCGGCAACGAGAACTTCGAGGTCGTCTGGGAGCCGGTGGCGTTCGACACCCGCGAGACGCTCGGCAGCTACGACGGCGAGGATTCCGCGATCCGGGAGTGGGGCGGGGAGAGCGGCGGCGGCACCCCGGGCGGCGCCGTCGGCGTCTGAGGCCGGTCCGGGCGGCGGTCGAGGAACACGGCCGCTCACCCGACCGCGGTCTCCCCGCGAGCCCTCACTCGACGGCGACCCACTCGCCGCGCTCGTCGGCGCGCTCGATCGCCGCGAGCGTCTTCTGAACCTCGTACCCGTCCTCGAACGACGGCTCGAACGAACGCCCCTCGGCGACCGCCGAGAGGAACTCGTAGTCCTCGTGGACGAACGTGTGTTCCCACCCGATCACGTGTCCGGGGGGCCACCACCGGTCGACGTACGGGTCCGACTCCTCGGTCACCAACACCGTCTCGTAGCCGCGGTTCCCCTCCCGGAGGACCTCCAGTTCGTTGAGCCGCTCCAAGGAGAACTTCAGGCTCCCCTTCGTCCCGTGAACCGCGACCGTGTGGTCGTTCTTGTGCCCCTCGGCGACGCGGCTAGCCTCGAAGCTTCCGGTCGCCCCCGACCCGTAGGCGACCTGCGCACTGTACGCGTCGTCGACCGTCACGTCGCGGTACTCCTCGATTTTCCCCTCGTCGTCGTAGACGGGCCGCTCGTCGACGAACGTCGTCAACTGCCCGGAGACGCGGTCGATCCCGCCGACCGCGTCGCCGACGAGGAAGTTCGCGAGGTCGATCGTGTGCGCGCCGAGGTCGCCCAGCGCGCCCGATCCGGCCATCTCGGCGTCCATCCGCCACGCCCACGGCGCCTCGGGGTCGACGAGCCAGTCCTGGAGGTACCGCCCGCGGACCTGTCGGATATCCCCCAGTCCCCCGTCCTCGATCAGCCCCTTCGCGTAGCGGATCGCGGGGACGAACCGGTAGTTGAAGGCGGTGCCCGCGGGCACGGTCGCCGCGGCCGCGGCGTCGCGCATCGCCGCCGCCTCCTCCAGCGTGGGCGCGAGCGGCTTCTCACAGAGGACCGGGATCCCGGCTTCGAGGGCCGCGATCGACGGCTCCGCGTGGACGTGGTTCGGCCCGAGGTTGTAGAAGACGTCCACCTCGTCGAGCGCCGCCTCCCAGTCGGTCGCGGTGTGCGAGAAGCCGAACCGCTCGGCCGCGTCCGCGAGGGCCGCCTCGTCGCGCCCGACGAGCGTGTGGCGCTCGATCTCGGGCGCGTCCGGGAAGAACATCGGGAGCCGCGCCATCGCGTTCGCGTGCGCCCTGCCCATGAATCGATACCCCAGCACGCCGATATTAAGCGTCATGCGTCCCGTTTCTGCGGGCACCGGTTTAGCTGTTCTCACGACCGCCGAAACGAATGTGATCATTGTTCACACGCAGCGTGATGTTCATATGTCATCGCGCGAACGCACAGCCGTGTCAGTCACCGGACGCACGGTCAGGGAATCGTTGGCGTGGCGAGCATTCAGGCCGATCACCGCCCTCCTGTTGGTCGTCGCCAGCGGAATCGCGGGGTTCGTCTCGCTCGCTGGCATCGGTCCGATCGAGGCGGCGTTCTGGCTGATCGACCCGGCGAGTATCAGCGTCCACTATCAGGCCCGCGCCGGCGACGGTCGGCAGGTGAAGGCGTTCGCCACCGTCGTCTTCGTGTCGCTGGTCCTCGCGGGGGGGTGGATCGGCGAGACGGTCCTGACGGCAGCGTTCGGTGGCCGGATGCGAGAGGGAATAGAACGCATGCAGACCAAACGAGCCATCGACGAACTCGACGACCACGTGATCATCTGCGGCTACGGCCTGTTCGGTCGGACCGTCGCCAGACGGCTTCGCGAACAGGGGCGACCGGTCGTCGCCATCGAGCGCGACAGGGACACCTTCGGACGCATCGACACGGAGTCGGTGTTCGCCGTCGAGGGCGACGCGAGGGACGAGTCCGTGCTCCACGAGGCGGCGATCCGCGACGCCGACGCCGTGGTCGCCGCCATCGACGACTCGAACGCCAACATCCAGATCGCCATCACGGCGAGCGGCATCGCCCCCGACGTGCGGCTCGTCGTCCGCGTCGGCGACGACGACTACACCTCGGTCGCGCGTCGGGCCGGTGCCGACGAGGTGGTCATTCCGGAGGTGTTGAGCGGCGAGGACGTGAGCGACTCGCTGTGACCGAGAGTACTACGCCCAGTAGGCGTCGCCCGGCTCCGTCTCGAAGACGGCGCGGTCGAGCACGTCGACGGCCTTCTCTAACCCCTCCCGCGAGGAGGTGAGCGAGTCCTCGTGTTCGATCGACAGCGCGCCCTCGTAGCCGACCATCCGGAGCGTCGAGACCACGTCCTTCCAGTGGTCCTCGCCGTGGCCGTAGCCGATCGAGCGGAACAGCCACGAGCGGTCGGCCTCCTCGGCGTAACCCGTCGTGTCGAGGACGCCCTTCACGCGGGCCTTCGCGTCGTACACCTTGGTGTCCTTCGCGTGGACGTGGTGGATCGCGTCGCGCTCGCCGAGGAATCGGATCGCCTCCGTCACGTCGATCCCCTGCCAGTAGAGGTGCGAAGGGTCGAAGTTGGCGCCGATCCGGTCGCTCGTCGCCTCCCGCAGCGCGAGCATCCCGGTCGGCTCGTACACCAGCATGTTCGGGTGCATCTCGATGGCGACGTCGACGCCGTGGTGGTCGGCGTGCTTCGACAGGTCGCTCCAGTAGGGGATCGCCACCTCGTCCCACTGGTAGTCCAGCGCGTCGGCGTGCTCGGTCGGCCACGGCGCAGTGACCCAGTTCGGCGTCGAGTCGCCGGGCGCCCCGGCGGGGAGCCCGGAGAAGCAGGTCACCGTGTCGACGCCCAAGTGGTCGGCCAGCTCTATCGCATCGCGCAGTTCTCGGTCGGCCGCCGCGGCCCGCTCCTCGTCGGGATGAAGCGGGTTGTTGTGCGTCGCCAGCGCGGAGATCCGGAGGTCGTGACCGTCGAGCAGCGCCCGGAGGTCCTCTCGCGCCGTCTCGTCGTCGAGGAGCGTCTCGCGGTCGACGTGGTCCTCGCCGGGCCAGCCGCCGACGCCGAGTTCGACGGCGTCGACGCCGATCCCGTCGAGGTACGCGGCCGCGTCGTCGAGCGGTTCGTCGCCCAAGGGAACAGTTAGCACGCCGATGTCCATGCGCGGGGCTACAGCGACGCTCCGGATAAGCCTTCAGGAAGCGTCGGCGTCGACGCCGGTCGAATCGCCCGCGGATCCGAGGCGCTGGTCCGCGGCCGCGCGTTCCCGCCGCGAGCCGGGCCGCTCCGCGCCACGAACCGCATGAGGTTTTAACGGGTGGAACGCGTACGACGTGGTATGGGAATCCTCTCGCGCGCCTCCTACGTCGTCCGCTCGAAGGTGAACGCCCTCCTGAATCGAGCGGAGGACCCGACTGAGTCGCTCGACTACTCGTACGAACAGATGCGCGACGAGCTCCAGGACGTCAAGCAGGGGATCGCCGACCTGACGACCCAGAAGAAGCGCCTGGAGATCCAGAAGCGCAAGCTCGAAGAGAACGTCGAGAAGCACAACCGCCAGGCCCGCGAGGCGGTCCAGCAGGACCGCGACGACCTCGCGCGGAAGGCCTTAGAGAAGAAGAAGTCGAAGATGACCCAGATCGAGGAGCTGGAGGGGCAGATCGCCGAGCTGAACAACACGCAGGAGCAGCTCGTCGAGAAGAAGAACAAGCTCCAAAACCGCATCGAGGAGTTCCGCACGAAGAAGGAGACGATGAAGGCCCGCTACGAGGCGGCCGAGGCGTCCACTCGCGTCTCGGAGGCGATGACCGGCGTCGGCGACGAGATGGAGGACGTGAGCCGCTCGATCGAGCGCGCCGAGGAGCAGACCGAGGAGATGGAGGCGCGCTCGGAGGCGATGGACGAGCTGGAGGACTCCGGCGCCTTCGAGGACGCGCTCTCCGACAAGGACAACATCGACCGCGAACTGGAGAGCCTCTCGACGGACAGCGAGGTCGACGCCGAGCTGGAGACGCTGAAGGGCGAGCTCGGGAAAGGCGAGTCGACCGACGACGGCGACGCCGCCGTCAGCGACGAGGAGGTCGACGCCGAACTGGAGGACATCGAGTCGGAGATCGACTCGGACGACCTCGAAGCCGACCTCGATGGTGACGGCGGTTCCGGGGACGCCGACCTCGACGAGGAGCTCGACGTCGAGCTCGAGGAGTCGGAGTCCGACGCGGACGAACAGCGGAAGTAAACTACCCTACCCTACTCGCTCACGGCGCTGCCGTTCGCTTCGTTGAGGGTAGGGCTTTCGCGTGGACTCCCGTTCTGGCCATCGCTGGCAGGCTCGTAATCGCCGTTCACGTTCAACGTCCCGCGATTCAAGCGCACGTTTACGGGTGCGCCTCCACCCGACGACGTTTGCGCCGAGCGGAGATGCTTCAGACCGATATTCTTCGCCGCGTTGTAGTCGGCGTTCACTTCGTAACCGCACTTCTGGCAGCAGAACCGCGCTTGTGTCTCGCGGTTTTCTCGGAGTGTCGTCCCGCACTTGGAACACCGCTGGGAGGTGTAGGCGGGACTCACCTGTTCGACGGAGATGCCGACGACTTCGGCTTTGTACTCGACGTACTCGAACACACGTTGGAACGCCCACGCGTGGAACTTCTTGGCGTTCGGCATCCGCTCACGAATTCCGGTCAGGTTCTCGAACGCGATCACGTCACAGTCGTGTTCGACGGCTTCTGCGACGAGTTCTTTCGAGACGGTGTGTAAGAACTGGTCATAGCGCCCCGTCTCGGTACGTCCAACCGACTGGATGGTTTCGTGGGCGGCCCGGGTTCCACGTCGTTGGAGCGACCCGCGCCGCTTCTCGAACTCGCGGTGCCAGTGGTTCAGCTCTGCCCCGTTCCAGAACGTGCCTGTTGATGTGACGGCGACGTTTTCGATGCCGAGGTCAACGCCGAGGACTGTGTTGTGCCCGTCGTTGCCGTCGTCGGCAGTCTCGAACTCCGCGTCCGCCTTTGTGCGGACGTGAAGGTAGAACTCGCCGTCGCGGTAGTGTAGTTCTGCGCCCGTCACGTCGTAGTCGTCGTTGAACAGATACTCCGAATGAGGCGTCTTGCGATCCTCGTCGGGGAGAACATATCTGGCGGTGATACGTCCCTCGACGGTCGAAAGCGTCGCGTGGTCGTCGTTGAACGTCGCACATCGCTTGTCGTAGACGAGCGTCGGGGCGGAGAAGCACGGCTTTCCCGCGTAGTCACCCTGTTTCCAGCGTGCGACAACGCTCTGGACGGCGTCGGCGGCCTTGTTGCGAGCGTTCTGGACGAGATTCGCTTGGAGCCTCGTTTCGGCCCGCACGTCGTTGTAGGTTTCACGCTGGAGTTGGGCTTTGCTCGTCGTCTTGTACTCACCTTGCCAGGCGTGGTCAACGACGTAGTTGGCGGCCCACAGGAACTCGGAGATGGTTTCGTGGAGGAGGGCGGCGTCGCTGTCGGCCACGTCAAGTTTGACGGGGACCGTGCGACGTACCTCCATCCGTAATTCAGACGTTACGCTAAGTCTTTGTAATAATACTGTTTTTGGAGGAGAGTTAGCCACGTGTAGAACGTGGTAATGACGGTATCATGTCGGTTTCCTCGCCGACCTACTTGCTCCCTTCGGTCGCTCCTTGAGGTCGGGGGCTCCACCTTGAATTACGCTGAGGTCCGTTCCGCCTCCCGCTCGGTCCCCCCGGTCCCCGTCTTTCCCGTCCCCGCTTCCGATTAGCTCACTCCGACGCCGAGCGCGCGCCGGTCCCCGCGCGGTCCTGCCCGCCGAGGCGGATCTCCCCGTCCGCGAGGTCGACGCCCTCGTACGGGTCGTCGGCGAGCAGCAGCGAGCCGTCGACGTCGGCGTAATCGAGGAGCGGCGCGAGCTGCGCGGCCGCCGCGATGGAGGCGTTCGACTCGATCATACAGCCGCACATCACCTCCAGCCCGTGCGCCCGCGCGGCGGCGATCAACCGTCTCGCCTCGGAGAGGCTTCCGGCCTTCATCAGCTTCAGGTTCGCGATGTCACAGCGATCGGCGATCGCGGGCACGTCCGCGGCCGTCACGCAGGACTCGTCGGCGGCGATCGGCAGCTCGGAGCGCTCGTAGACGTACCGCAGCCCCTCGGGGTCCTCGGCCGGAACCGGCTGTTCGACGAACTCCACGTCGCGGTCGGCGAGCCACGCGCTCTTCGCGACCGCCTCCTTCGGCGTCCACGCCTCGTTGGCGTCGACGCGGAGCCGCGCGTCGGGCGCGGCGTCGCGGACCGCGTCGATCAGCTCCCGATCGCGGTCGGTGCCGAGCTTTATTTTCAGCACGGAGTAGCCGGCCTCGACGGCGTCGGCAGCCTTCTCGCGCACGCGCTCGGTCTCGTCGAGCCCGACGGTGAAGGAGGTCTTCGGGGCGTCGCTCGGGTCGAGCCCCCACAGGCGGTACAGCGGGACGCCGAGCCGCTTCGCCGCGAGGTCGTGGACGGCGATCGAGACGGCGCAGCGGGCGGCGGGGTTGCCGTTCACGACCGCCCGCAGTTCGCCCTCGATCTCGCGGATCGCGTGGGGGTCGCCGACGCGCTCGACCGCGTCGAGGAGGGCCGGCATGACCGCCGCGACGGTGTCGGCCGTCTCGCCGTAGTGGGCCGACGGCGCCGCGCCGCCGATCCCGGTCATCCCCGCGTCGTCCGTGATCCGGACGACCACGTTCTCCGCCTCGGTCCGGGTCCCCCGCGAGATGGTGAAGGAATTTTCGAGGGGGAGCGAGACCCGTTCGAACTCGGTTTCGAGGCTCATTCGCCGCCGAGCCCCGCGTCGACTATCGCGTCCACGATGCGGTCCGCGCCGTCCCGGACCGGGTCGGCGGCGGGGACCCCGACCTCGTCGCCGAAGTCGGTCACGGCGTCCGCGGCGGCCGCGTCGTCGGCCACGTCCTTCGTGTTGAGCGCGCCCGCAACGACGCTCGTCTCGTGGACCGGCGCCGCCAGGTCCTCGTAGAGGTCGACGTAGTCGGCGAGCGGCGGGAGGTCGAACGACTCGTAGCCGTGGACGGCCTCGCGGCCCGCGGCGTGACAGAGGACGAGGCCGTCCGCCATCGACCCGTGGAGGATGCCGCAGGTGACCGCGGAGTAGGCGGGGTGGACGATGCTCCCCTGCCCCTCGACGACGAGGAGGTCGTGGTCGTCGCCGGCCTCGACGAGCATCTCCTCGACGGCGCCCGCCGCGAAGTCCGAGACGACGCGATCGATCGGGTTCCCCCACCCGGCGATCATGATCCCGGTCTGTCCGGTGGGGACGAACGCGGCGTCGATCCCGCGCTCGCGGGCGGCCGCGACGATCTCCAGCGACGCGGTCATCTTCCCCACCGAGCAGTCGGTGCCGACCGTGAGCACCACGTCGGCGTCGACGTCGCCGGACGCCCCGGAAGCGACCGTGAGGTCGTCGTCGGGCTTCCGCACGTCGACGAGGTCGACGCCGTGCTCGCCGGCCAGCGCGGCCAGCTCCGCGTCCTCGTTCAGGAAGTAGTGGAGGCCGCTCACCACGTCGCAGCCGGCCTCGATCGCGGCCTCGACGTCACCGCGCCACGACTCGTCGAAGCCGCCGCCGATGGGCGCGATCCCGATGTAGAGGGCGTCGAGGTCGCCGTCGGCGGCCGCGTGCGCGTCGGCGAACGACTCGACGATCGGCGCGTCCGAAACCCCCGCGACGTGGTCGCGCACGCGGTCGCCGGCGCGGTCGCGGTCGAGGACGCCGCACACCTCCTGGTCGCCGTAGCGCAGCACGCCGAGCGCGGTCTTGGCGCGGTCGGGGAACTTCTCGTGGGCGAGGACGGCGATCCGCTCGTGGTCCATGGTGGGTCGCTCGCCCCGGGAGTTCTTAAAGGAGTCGAGCGCTCGACGAGCGGCCGACTCGATCGCGGCGATTCCGTCCGACGAGACTCCGATCATCGACGCGACATTTATAAACGAACTGCGGTGGCGCGTGCCTGCGAGCGGCCGCCCCCGGCGGCCGCGAGGCAGCACGCGCGAGGGAGTCAGTCGGCCGGAGCGTAGCGGAGGCCGATTGACGAGGCTGGGGAGGAGTGAGGTGCGGGGCGGTGCTGTGCGGGGCGGGACTCAAAGGGGCAGCCGCGAGGGCGGCGCAGGCGACGTAAGCACCGCAAGGAGTGAGCGAAGCGAACGACTGAGGAGCGTGGTTCGAGAGAGCAAAGCTCTCTCGTCATCCCGAAAATCTCTGATTTTCGGGCGACAGCGAGCGTGCGCCGCCCTCGCGGCTGGGGCTTTGGAGGAGTTCCCTGCCGATCCACAGTTAGTTATTTATAAGCGAGCGGCTGGGGCTTTGGAGGTGTCCGCCGTTGACCCGCGATCAGCCATTTAAAAACGAGCGGCTGACCCTTCAGGAGGCGTTCGCCGCTGATCCGCTGTCAGCTATTTATAAGCGAGCGGCTGGGGATTCCTCAGAAAGACCGACACTGAGATTAAAAAGCGCGTATTAAGCGCTGCCGTCGACGAACTGCTCGGCGCCCTCGTAGAACCAGTAGCCGTTCTCGCGCATCGCGCGGCCGAGTTCCTGGTGGAACTCGACGAAGTCCGCGAACTCCTCCTTTTCGACGCCCTCGAAGATCTCCTCGACGGAGACGACCGTCTCGAAGTCGATCCGGATCGGGTGGTCGCCGTACTGCTCGACGTACTCCGCCGCCGTGAGCGGGAAGTCCTCCTCCTCGTCGATCTTCTTCGCGAGCACGGCGTGGCCGTACTGCCGCATGCCCTCGCTCCCCTGCTCGCCGTCGGGGTCGTGTGGCCAGTCCATACCGGGGAATTCGCCGGATCGGGGATAGTGGTTTCGGATGCGGCGGTGCCGGCCGACCGCGCTCCGCGACCTGCTCGACCCGCACCTCCGCCCTCCCCACCGGGCCCGCACAAGAAACTTCCCGCCAGTCCGCGTAACTCCCGACGTGCGCCGCAGAGCCCTCCTCGCGTCCGCGGCCGCCGCCTCGACCGCCTCGCTCGCCGGCTGCCCCACCCCGCCGTGGACCGACGACCCCACGGAAATCGACGGCGCCGAACTGACGTTCCGCCGCGAGTACGACGGCGACCTCGACGTCCCCGGGTCCGGCGGGAACGACGTCGCCGAGGTGCGTCGACGCCTCGATGAGGACCCGCCGCGGCTGGTCGTGGCCGGGTCGCTCCTCGACGGTCCCCGGCGCTGCTATCGGGTCACGCTGTTCGAGGCGGCGCTCGACGACGGCACGCTCCGGCTCCGGATCGTCTCCGAGGACGACCCCGACTCGGACGTCGACCGCTGTTCGGACGTCGCCGAACCACATCCGTACTCGGTCGCCGTCGCGTTCGCCGACGCCCCCGTCCCTGACCGCGTCGAAGTCCATCACGGCGACGAGACGGTGCTTGAAGAACGGATATAAATGCCGACGTCGCTCAGTCGTCCGCCGATGCCGGCGAGTCGTCGCCCGCGGCCTCGATGTCGACCTCGATCTCGGCCGACGCGGCCTTGTACTCGGGGATCTTCGAGCGCTCGTCGAGCACGTCGTTGGTGAGGCGGTTCGCGGAGGCGGCCGCGAAGTGCGGCGTGGTCCAGACGACCCCCTCCTTGATGTCCTCGGTGACGTCGGCGCGGACGGTGATCTCGCCGCGGCGCGACTTCAACACCACGTCGTCGCCGTCCTCGATACCGTACCGCTCGGCGTCGTTCGGGTGGACGTCGACGAAGTTCTCCGGGTGCTGCTTCGAGAGCGTGGGCGACCGGCGGCTCATCGTCCCGGTGTTGTAGTGCTCTTCGAGCCGCGCCGTGGTCAACACGAGCGGGTACTCCTCGTCGGGGACCTCCTTCGGCTCCTGATGGACGACGCCCTCGATGCGGCCGAGGCCGTCCTCGGTCTCGAACTCGTCCTCGTAGAGGAACGGGTCGCCCTCGTCGCCCTCCTCGTAGCAGGGCCAGTGGAGCCCCGTCTCGCCGAGCGCGTCGTAGGTCATCCCGTGCATGATCGGGCACACCTCGCGCAGCTCCTCGAACACGTCCTCGGGGCCCTCGAAGTCGAACTCGTCGCCGCCGAACAGCCGCGTGCCGACCTCACAGAGGATGTCGAGGTCGTGTCGCGTGTTCTCGTGGACCTTGTGGACGCCGCGCATGCGCTGGACGCGCCGGTCGGTGTTGGTGACGGTGCCGTCGCGCTCGGCCCACGTCGTCGCCGGGAGGACGACGTCCGCGAGCTCGGCGGTCTCGGTCATGAAGATGTCCTGGACCACCATGAAGTCGAGCTCCTCGCGGAACCGGCGCTCCGTCTCGTTGCCGTCGGGCTCGCTCATGATCGGGTTCTCGCCCATGACGTAGAGCCCGTGGACGGTGTCGCCGATCGCGTGGGAGATCTCGACGTTCGTCAGCCCGGGCTCCGAGGGAATCTCGAAGCCCCACACGTCCTCGACGGACTCCCTCGCCTCGTCGTCGTCGACGAGCTGGTACCCCGGGAGGACGTTCGGCATCGCGCCCACGTCGCAGGTGCCCTGGACGTTGTTCTGCCCGCGCAGGGGGTTGACGCCCGTCCCCGGGCGGCCGAGGTTCCCCGTGACGAGCGCGAGGTTGATCTCGTTTTGAACGTTGTCGACGCCGCAGGTGTGCTGGCTCATCCCCATCCCGGTGAAGATGGCCGCGTCGTTCGCCATCGCGTACTTCTCGGCGGCGAGCTCGACGTCCGCCAGCGGCACCCCGCACTCCTCGGCGGCCGCCTCCTTGTCGAAGTCCGCGAGCGTCTCCTTCAGGTGGTCGAACCCCTTCGTGCGCGCTTCGACGAACTCCTCGTCGATCCAGCCCGCGTCCGGCTCTTCCTCGTGGCGCTCCAGGATCGTCTTGAGGACGATGTTCAGGAGCGGAATGTCGGTCCCCGGCTTCAGCTGGAGGTGCATGTGCCGGTCGGTGTCGTTGATCTCGAACGACCGGGTGGTCTTGTTCGCGTGCGGGTCGACCTGGATGACGGTCGCGCCCTCCAGCACGGCCTGCCGGAAGTACTGGCTGTTGGCGATCGGGTGCTGCTCGCCCGGGTTCGCGCCCTGGATCCACAGCACGTCCGCGGAGTCCTCTAAGTCCGCCATGCTGTTCGTCATCGCGCCCATCCCGAGGCTGGTCCGCAGCGCCCAGACGGTCGAGGCGTGACACATCCGCGTGCAGTTGTCGACCTGGTTCGTGCCGTACCGCCGCGCCAGCTTCTGGATGAGGTAGTTCTCCTCGTTGAACGTCTTCGAGGAGCCGAAGAATCCCATCCCGTCCGGGCCGTGTTCCTCGCGGATTCCCTCCATCTCGTCGACGACGCGGTCGAGCGCCTCCGACCAAGTCGCCTCGCGGAACTCGCCGTCTTCCTTTATCAGGGGTTCCGTCAGCCGGTCCTCGTGGTCGACGACCTGCGTCGCCGCGCCGCCCTTGATGCAGACGCTCCCCTCGTTCACCGGCGCGTCGCCCCACGGCATGAAGCGCATCTCGCCGGGTTCGTCGCCCTCGAGGACGCGGATCCCGCAGCCCACGCCGCAGTACGGGCAGATCGTTTTCGTCGCGTCGTCCGGCTCACTGGACATCGGTCTCATCGCCCCCGTGTGTGTTCATACCACATGATCTATCGTCGCCGTCCATCAGTGTACCGGTGGTCCCCGTCAACGAAGGAGCGGGCGAGGCAGAAAGTGAGCGCGCAAAAAATCAACGAAGCGGAAGGTTCGCCGAGTGGCTTAACATCGATAGGTGACAGGTTATTAATGGTAATATATAATGGAAAAACATTTACTACGGTTTGTTAACACGTTACAACCGGAACCAACATGAAAGCTGTTGTCTATCAAGGCCCGTACGACGTGGCCGTCGAAGACGTAGACGAACCGGAAATAGAACACCCGAACGACGTCGTCGTCGACATCACGACGTCCTGTATCTGCGGGTCGGACCTCCACATGTACGAGGGACGGACCGCGGCCGAGGAGGGGATCATCTTCGGCCACGAGAACATGGGGATCGTCAGCGAGGTCGGCGAGGCGGTATCGACGTTAGAGGAGGGCGACCGCGTCGTCATGCCCTTCAACGTCTCCTGCGGCTTCTGTCAGAACTGCGAGGAGGGGTACACCGGCTTCTGTACCAACGTCAACCCCGGCTTCGCGGGCGGCGCGTACGGCTACGTCGCCATGGGCCCGTACCCGGGCGGACAGGCGGAGAAGCTGCGCGTCCCGTACGCCGACCACAACGCGCTGAAACTGCCCGAGGGCCGCGAACACGAGGACGCGTTCTCGCTGCTCGCGGACATCTTCCCGACGGGGTGGCACGGCACCGAGCTGGCGAACCTCGAGTCGGGCGAGTCCGTCGCCATCTTCGGCGCGGGACCGGTCGGGCTGATGGCCGCCTACAGCGCGAAGATCAAGGGCGCGGCCGAGATCTACGTCGTCGATCAGGTGCCGAGCCGACTTGAGCTCGCGGAGGAGCACTGCGACGCCCACGCCATCGACTTCTCCGAGGGCGACCCGGTCGACCAGATCATCGAGGAGCACGGCGGGATGGTCGACAAGGGCGTCGACGCGGTCGGCTACCAGGCGACCGACCCGGACGACGTCGACACCGAGACGGAGGACTACTCCTACCAGCCGGCCAAGGAGAATCCGGCGGTCGTGATCAACAACCTCATCCGGGTCGTCCGGCCGACCGGCGAGCTGGGAATTCCCGGGCTCTACGTCCCTGAGGACCCCGGCGCGCCCGACGACATGGCCGCGCAGGGGCGACTCGGCATCGACTTCGGGAAGTTCTTCGAGAAGGGGCTCAAGTGCGGCACCGGGCAGTGTAACGTGAAGGAGTACAACCGGTACCTCCGCGACATGATCATCGAGGGCCGGGCGGACCCGAGCTGGGTCGTCTCGCACCGGGTCGACCTGGAGGAGGCCCCCGAGATGTACGAGGCGTTCGACGCCCGCGAGGAGGGCGTCACGAAGGTCCTGCTGGAGCCCTGACTCCCGAACGACTCTCGCCGGCGTTCCGACTTTTTTCGCTCCCGACGCGTCAGGCCCGGAGCCACGCCTTCGGGTGTTCCGCCCGGAGATGCGACTGATACTGCGAGACCAGCTCCGGATACCCGTCGGCGACGCAGTGCCACTCGCAGTGGTCGCAGCCCCGCTCGACCGCCTCGTCGTCGCCCTGAACGTGTCCGCCGCGTCTGTATGTGACCATGATGAGATTTCCGCCGCGGCCGGTCCGCGTCGATAGTTACCGTACGTCACGGACGGAGTTCACTCTGTCGGCGTTCGGGACGCGCGGCGGCGGTCCCGTCGGTCCCGCCTCGTCCGTCCCGTCCCGTCGCTCCCGCCGAAACCCGTATGTCGATCCCTCTCGTGGCTACTCGTATGTGTAAGTACTGTAACTGGGCGTTCCACGACGAGTGGGGGCAGCTGCTGAAGTACGACGACGTCTACCAGTCGGCGGTCGGGGCCGAGACCGAGTCCACCCACGGGTTCCACGAGGAGTGGGACGACCTACAGGCCGAGCTCGGGATCTGACTCGTCGGCCTCACAGCGGGAACGCGTCCGCAGCCGCCTCCTCGACGGCCGCGGTCTCCCCGTCGGCGTCGGCCGTCGTCAGGCCGTCGAGCTCGCCGCGGATCCGCGCCTCGTCCATCTCGCTGCCGATGAACACGAGCCGCGTCCGCCGGTCGTCGTCGGGCTCCCACTCGCCGATGGGACCCGCCTGTACCGAGGGGCCGGCCTGGCTCACGCCGATCACCTCGTCGGTGCCCGCGACGTTCGCGACGCCCTTCGCCCGAACGATCGCGCCGTCCCAGTCGTCGAGCCAGTCCGCGAACGGCTCCGGGTCAAGCGCGGCGGCCGAGCGGTAGACGAACGAGTCGACCCCGTGGGCCGCGGCGGCCCCCTCGGCGTGGTCGTGGTCGTGCGCGTGGCCGCCTCCTCCTTCTCCGCCCTCGCTCGCCGCGTCGCCCTCGTCCGCCGCATCGCCCTCTCTCGCGGCGATCTCGCGTTTCCACCCCGGCGACCGCTTGGCCGTCTCGAAGTCGAACCGCCCGGTGTCGAGCACGTCGTCGGGGTCGACCTCGGAGTAGCTCGTCTGGATCCGCTTCGCACGCGGCCCCAGCCGGTCGGCGACCGACTCGATCTCGTCGAGCACGTCGTCGGGGACCATGTCAGTCTTGTTCAACACGAGCACGTCGCAGAACTCGATCCCCTCGACGAGCACGTCCGCGAGGGGGCGGTCGGCCGCCGGCTCGCCGTCGCCCGGGAGGCTCTCGCCCGCGTCGAACTCCTTCCAGAACCCGTAGGTGTCGAGGACGGTCACCATCGTGTCCAGCCGGAAGCGCTCGGTCGGGTCGACCTCGCTGTCCTCGGTCCCCTCTGTGAACGCCCGCGCGACCGGGATCGGCTCGGAGATGCCCGACGACTCCACGAGCAGGTAGTCGAACTCGCGCGACTCCGCGAGCGCCGCGGCCTCCGAGAGGAGGTCGTCCTGAAGCCGGCAGCAGATACACCCGTTCGAGAGGTCGACGACCCCCTCCTCGTCGTTCTCGCGGGCGACGAGCTCGGCGTCGACGTTCACCTCGCCCATGTCGTTTAAGATGACCGCGATCCGCCTGTCGCCGGGGTTCGCGAGCAGGTGGTTCACCAATGTCGTCTTCCCGGCGCCGAGGTAGCCGCTGAGTACCGTGACCGGGATCCGGTCGTCTGTCATACGTGTTATCAGTGTCCACGCCAGTATGAAACGATCGATCGGGACGGTCGAGACGAACGTTCATCCGTGCCACCGCCGTACCGCGAGTCGATGGACCTGACCGAGTCGACCGTCCGGGAGCGCGCCCGGGCGTACGCGGCGGCGGAACCGCTGTACGACGTGGAGCGCCAGCACGTCGAGACGGTCCCGAAGACGTTCGCGGGCGACGAGTACGGGCGCCGGGACGCGCAGTGGATCGTCCGGTGGTACTTCCGGCGGTACCTCGGCGAGTACCCGGACCGCGAGCGGCGCGAGCGGGAAGAGGCGTTCCGCGACAACGAGTTCGACGACGTGATCGACGCCCTCGACGCCGCCGTCGACGCGGTGGGCGTCGGGGGAAGCGAGGGCGGCCCCGCGGACGCGACGGAGCCGGACGTCGCCGCCGCGCTCGACGCGCTCACCGCGCTCGACGGGGTGGACGTCGCGGTCGCGTCCGGGTTCCTCCAGTTCCTCGCCCCCTCGCGGTTCGTCGCGGTCGACCGCCGGACTTGGGAGGTGCTGGCCGCCGCCGGCGAGCTCGACGACCCGTATCCGGACCCGCCCTCGGTCGCCGACTACCGGCGGTTCGACGAGGCCTGTCGGGCCGTGATGGACCGGACCGGCGTCGACGCGTGGACGCTGTACCGGGCGCTGTGGCGCTCGTTCGAGGAGGTTTCGGAGGAGGACTCGTAGGGGATCTACTCGACGACCTCGACGACCGGGTCGTCCGCGATCAGGCGCGTGAGGAGGACGCGCGGCACGTTCGCGCGGAAGAGGATCTCACCGGCGATCGCTCGGGCCGCGTCCGCGTCCGCCTCGTCGTCGACCTTGTTCACGACCGGGATCGCGGTCGCGTCGCCCGGGACGCCCTTCAGCCCGCCCGCGGGGCTCGCGAGGACCGTCGCGACGTCGGCGGGGCGGATCTCGTCGCCGATCTCGCGGCCCGTGATCGCGGCGACCTCCTCCGGCCGGTGGACGAGCTCCTCGGTGAGCGGCTCTCCGACGACGTGCGCGCTCGCGATCGGGACGACCACGTCCGCGTTCGACGGGATCTGCGGCTCGTGGTCGCCGGGCGCCTTGAACTCCCGGAGCCGCGCCCCGTCCGCCTTCACGAGCGTCGCGCCGGGCGCGGCGTCGGCGATCTCGGCGACGGCCTCGGTGTCGTACCCGAGGTACCGGTCCGAGCGCTCGCGTTCGGGGACCAGCCCGAGCGGCCAGTCGCCGTCTCCCGCCTCGTCGAGCGCGCCCACCGGGTCCTCGGTCACGCGGACCGCGGCGACCCGGTCGTCGAATATCGGTATCCGCACGCTCGCGGTCACGACCGACCGGTCGAGCCGGTCGGCGAGCGCGAACAGCGTCGACTTCTTGCCGCCCGCGCCGACGACGCAGACGGTCGCGTCGCGGGCGTCGAGCGCGGTCGTGAAGTCCATACCCGGACGTTCGCCCGCCGGCGGCCTCACTCTAACGGTCGGACCCTCGGGCGGAGGGGGAACCGCGAGGGACTCGACCCCCGCGGGCGCTCGACCCCCGCGGCGAACAGATTGATACGTCCTCGCCGCGCAGGGCATCCAAATGAGTCGGCGCCGCACCCACGTCCTCCGCGTCGACCTCTCGACGGGTGAGACCGCCCGTGAACGCGTCCCCCGCGACTGGCGACGCGACTACGTGGGCGGGAAGGGACTGGGGGCGCGCTACCTCTACGAGGAGCTGTCCCCGGGGACCGACCCGACGGCCCCGGCGAACCGCCTCGGATTCTTCGTCGGGCCGCTCGCGGGCTACCTCCCCGGCGAGACGCGCTACGCCGCGGTGACCAAGTCCCCGCTCACCGGCGGCTTCCTCGACTCGTACGCCGGCGGCGAGTTCGCCGATCGGCTCGCGGGGTCGCTCGACGACTGCCTCGGGCTGCTCGTGACGGGCGCCGCCGACCGGCCGGTCCGGATCGAGGTCGAGGACGGCCGCGCCCGGATCGAGGCGAGCGACGCGTGGGGCGCCGACGCGGCCGAGACGGACGAGCGATTCCCGGACGCCGGCGTCGCCTGCGTCGGTCCCGCGGGCGAGCGCGAGGCGGCCTACGCGACGGTCGCGAGCGACGGCGGCGATCACCACGCGGGCCGCGGCGGCGCCGGCGCCGTGATGGGTTCGAAGCGGCTGAAGGCGGTCGTCGGCCGCGACCCGCCGCCGACGGTCCCCGACGACCTCGCTAAGCTCCGCGACCGCGACGCGGCGGCATACGGCGACGATCCGACCGGCGAGTGGCAGGCGGCCGGCGAGACGGTCGAAACGGTCGACTACGCCAACGAGGTCGGGATCCTCGCCGCGGAGGGGTGGACGGGGACCGGCTTCGACGGCGCCGACGACATCGGCGTCGAGGCCGCGCTGGAGCGCGCGACGGGGCGCGAGGCAGTTGCCGACGCCGGCCAAGGCGAGGGCCCCGCCGTCCCCGGCGGCTTCCGGATCGACACGCCCGACGGCGAGGTGGTCCCGCGCGGCGCGGCGCCGATCACGCTCGGGGCGGGCCTCGGCATCGACGACTTCGACCGCGTCGTCGACCTGTGCGGGGTCTGCGACCGGCTCGGCCTCGACGTGATCGGCGCGGGCAACGCGGTCGCGTGGGCGATCCGTGCGGGGGAGGCGGGAGTCGTCGACTGTCCGGTCTCGTTCGGCGACGCGGCGGGCGCCGAGCGCCTCTTGGAATCGATCGCGGCCCGCGAGGCGCCGCCGGACCTCGACGTCCACCCGGACCTGCCGGACGCGCTCGCCGACGGGATCGACGCCGCGGTCGCCCGGTTCGGCGGCGCGGACCTCGTGCCGACGGTGAAGTCGATGGCGCTGCCCGGCTTCGACCCCCGCGCGGCGGTCGGCGTCGCGCTCGCGTACGCGACGAGCGACCGCGGCGCGTGCCACCGCCGCGCGCGGCCGCAGGACACCGAGCCCCTGGCCCGCCCGGACCGGTCCCCGACAGACCGGGTCCGCGACGTGGTCGGCGAGCAGAACGCGCGCTCGGTGCTGTGGAGCCTCGTCGTCGACGACTTCGTCGGCGAGGCGGTCTGGACCGACCTCGGCGCCGAGTGGCTCGCGGCGGTCGACCACCCCGCGGTCGCCGATGTCGACCGCGGCGGGGACGCCGAGTGCGAGGCCGACGCCGACACGCGGAGCGACCCGGTCGCCGCGCTCGCGACGACCGGCGAGCGGATCTGGACGCTCACCCGGCTGTTCAACGCCCGCGAGGGGTTCGACCGCGACGACGACGCGCTCCCCGAGCCGCTCCGCACGGCCGCGGCCGACGGGACGCCCGGCGTCGACGTCGACGCGTTCGACCGCCTGCTGGACCGCTACTACGCGGCGCGCGGCTGGGGGGACCGCGGCCTCCCGACGCCGGCGGGGCTCGACCGCCTGGGACTCGCCGGCGTCGTCGACGACGCGACGCCGCTCGACGACCGCCCGATCGACCTCGCCGCGGCGGCCGAGTCGGACGACTGACCGAGAGAACCGGATCCAAGGGTTTTCCGGAGGCTCAGCGACGCAGCCCGCCCTCGGCCTTGATCCGCATGATGTGCCGGACGTTGAGGTAGATCTCCTCGGGCGACGTCTCCTCCTCGTCGTCGTACAGGTCCGAGACGCGGTAGAGAATCGCCGAGAGCTGCCTGCTCTCCGAGCTGTCCCCCCGAACGTCCTCGGCCACGTCCCGGAGGAACTCCCGTACCTCGTCGTCCGCGGGAAACTCCGCCTCCGACGCGTCCTCCGGGACGACCGGGTCGACGCCCGCGGCCGCGAGCGGGTCCTCGTGGTCGGCGTCGGCGCCCCCCTCGGAGGCGGAGGCGTCGTCGTCCGCGTCGGTCATCGCCCCTCGCTCACCCCGCGGCGGCGGACGACGCCGGCGTTGTTCGCGACGTTCTCGACGAGCACCTTGAACGCGTCCGCGGTCTCGCCGTCTTCCAAGACGACGGGCTCGCCGTCGTCGCCGCCGGTGCGCACGTCGGGGTCGAGCGGGATCCCGCCGAGGAACGGGAGGTCGTGCTCCTGCGCGAGCGCCTTCCCGCCCCCGGAGCCGAATATCTCGTGGAACCCGCCGCAGTCCGGACAGCGGAAGCCGGCCATGTTCTCCGCGATCCCGAGGACGTTCGTGTCGTGTTTCCCGAACATGCGGAGCCCCTTCACCGCGTCGTCGAGCGCGACGTCCTGCGGCGTGGTGACGATCACTGCGCCCGTCAGGGGGAGCGTCTGGAGGATGGTGAGCTGGGTGTCGCCGGTGCCCGGCGGGAGGTCCATCACGAGGTAGTCGAGCTCGCCCCACTCGACGTCCTCGACGAGCTGGGTGATGATCTTGTGGACCATCGGGCCGCGCCAGATGACGGGGTCGTCCTCGCCGGTGAGGAAGTCCATGCTCATCAGCTTCACCCCGAACCGCTCGGGAGGCACGATCGTCTCGCCGTCCGTCTCGGGACGCTTCTCGGCCGACACCATCCGCGGCACGTTCGGCCCGTACACGTCGGCGTCGAACAGGCCGACGCGGGCGCCAAGTTGGGAGAGCCCGGCTGCGAGGTTCACCGCCACGGTCGACTTCCCAACGCCGCCTTTCCCGGAGGCGACCGCGATCACGTTCTGGACGCCGGGGAGCACCTGCTCGTCCGGCGAGAGGTCGTCCGGGATCGACGCCGACAGCTCGACGTCGAACCCGGTGTCCGCGAGCGCCTCGCGCACGTCGTCGGCGATTTCCGACTCGTTCGGCGAGAAGGGGGCGCCGAGCGCGAGCGACACGCGGACCGTCCCCGCGCCCTCGTCGACCTCGACGTCGTTCACTAAGCCGAGCGAGACGATGTCGTCGCCGAGGTCGGGGTCCCGCACGTCCGCGAGCCGCTCTCGAACGTCCGCTTCGTTCATACCCGGACGGAGGGAACTCGGTCGAATAAGGGTTCTGTACGGGGCGCGCTCGACCCCGCCGCGCGCGGATCGCCGAATCTGCCAACATGCTTATGCCGGATTGTCGAAAACACTGCGGCGATGGCACAGCGCACCCCGTCCGGGGATCGGATCCGGGTCCTCCACGTCGAGGACGACGAAGCGTTCGCCGACCTCACCGCGGCGCACTTCGATCGACTCGACGCCGACATCCGACACGAGGCGGTCCCCACCGTCGTCGCCGGACGGCGTCGCTGCCGCGAGGAGTCGTTCGAGGCGGTGATCTGCGACTACGACCTCCCGGACGGTACGGGGATCGACCTCCTTGAACGCGTTCGCGACCGCAACCCGAATCTCCCCGTCGTCTTGTTCACCGGCAAAGGCAGCGAGGAAGTCGCGAGCGAGGCGATCTCCGCGGGCGTCACCGACTACCTCCAGAAGCGCGGCGGGACCGACCAGTACGAGGTCCTCGTCAACCGAGTCCGCAACGCGGTCGACCGATACCGACTCATGCGACAGGTCGACCGCGTCGCCGCCGCGCTCGAGGCCGCCAGCGAACCGATCGGTATCCTCGGCGCGGACGGCACCTACCTGTTCGTCAACGAGGCGTACGCGTCGGTGTACGGGTCCACCCGGAGCGACGTCCTCGGGACGCACTGGACGAACTTCTATCCCGAGGAGGAGGTCGAGCGGTTCTCCGAGGAGATCCTTCCGCGGGTGACCGACGAGGGACACTGGAACGGCGACGCCGTCGTTCACGGTTCGGACGGCGAGCTGGTCCGCGAGCGACTCGCGCTCACGCACACGACCGACGGCGGACACGTGTGTATCGTCAGGGGAACGGAGCCGATCGAGGAGCCGTCGGCGAGCGATTCGACAGACGGTCCCGACGGGGCGGGAGGGACAGACTGAGCGCCCGCGGCGTCAGGCGATCCGCGTCCCGGCGCCCTCGCCGCGCAGGAACGGCGCCAGTCCCTCCGCGCCGAACACGTACGCCGGGGCGTCGAGCGCGAGCAGCTCCCGCACCTTCGCGGCCATGCCGCCGGAGACGTCGGTGGCGTCGCTCGCGCCGAGCGCGTTCGAGACAGTCTCAAACGCGTCGATCACGTCGATCACGTCGCCGTCGCCGTCGAGGACGCCGGGGACCGTCGAGCAGACGCCAACGCGGCGCGCGCCGAGCCCGGCCGCGAGTTCGACGACCAGCTCGTCGCCCGAGACGACCGTCACCCCGTCGCCAGCCGTCGCGACGCCGTCGCCGTGGAGGACGGGGACGAACCCCTCACCGAGCAGGGTCGCCGTCGAACCGAGCGGGAGGTCGAGCCCGCCGTCGGCGCCGTCGGGCCGCGCCGCGAGCGACAGCGGGTGAACGGGGACCGCCGGCACCCCCCGCTCGCGGAGGCGCTCCAGCACGTGCGCGTTCAGCCGCTTCATCGCGCCGTGGACCGCGGCCACCGCCTCGGCGTCGCGCGTCCCGTCGCCCGTCGACACTCCGCGCTCGCTGGCGTGGTGGTGCCCGAAGCTCCCGCCCCCGTGAACGACGACGAGCCGGCCGACGTCGCCGGCCGCGAGCGCGTCGGCGACGGCGTCGCAGGCGGCGTCGAGCGCCGCCTCGTCCAGCGTCTCCGGGCGGTCCTTCTCGGTGATCAGGCTCCCGCCGAGCTTGAGGACGACGGGGGGTGCGGCGTCGTCAGCGGCGTCGGCGTCGAGATCGGCCTCGCCGCCCGTCACGGCTCCACCACCCGGACGCCCTCGGTCGCCAGCTCGGCGCGGAACGCCTCCTCACAGCCCTGCGTGAACGAGAGGGCGGTCTCCGTCGCGTCGCTCTCGTCGAGCGCGACGATGCAGCCGCCCCCGCCGGCGCCGGTGAGCTTCGCGCCGTGCGCGCCCGCGTCACGCGCGGCCCATACCATCGCGTCGAGCGACCGCGCGGAGACGCCGAGCGCGGCGAGTAACCCGTGGTTGAAGTCCATCAGCTCGCCCAGCCCCGCGAGCAGCTCCGGCTCCGGGGCGCTCTCCGGGTCGGCGTCGGCGAGCAGCCCCTCGCCCGTCCGGACGAGGTCCCCGACGGACTCGACCGTGTCCGCGGCGAACTCGTGTTCCTCGCGCAGGGCGCGGACGCCGGCGACCAGTTCGCCGGTGTCGCCCGCGCCGCCGTCGAAGCCGACGACGAACGGGAGGTTCGGGGCGTCGATCGGCTCGCAGTCGTCGCCCTCGACCCGCACCGCGCCGCCCATCGTCGAGCAGAAGGTGTCGGCGCGGGAGGCCTGTCCGTCCTGTACTTCGAACTCGGCCTGATACGCCCGCTCCGCCAGTTCGCGTCGGTCGAGCGGCTCCCCGAGCGCGCGGGTCGCGGCGTCGATGCCCGCGACGACCACGGCCGCGGACGAGCCCAGTCCCGCGCCCAGCGGGATGTCGCTCTCGACGGTGATGTCGAAGCCCGCGTCGGGCGCGTCGGCGGCGTCCCGCGCCTGCTCGACGGCCGCGTCGACGTACCCCATCGCGGCCTCGACGAGCGGGGTCGGCACGTCGACGTCGGGGCGGTCGCCGGTGCCGCCGGCGTACTCCACCGTGAACCCGTCCAGAGAGAGGTCCTCGGCCTCGACGCGCACGTGGTCGTCCTCGCGGGGCTCGGCGCGCACCGTCGCGCGTCGCTCGATGGCCGCCGGCACCGCCGGCTCGCCGTAGACGACGGCGTGTTCGCCGAAGAGGTACACCTTCCCCGGCGCTTCGCAAACGGTCATACGGCGACCGTCGCTCCGCGGGCTTACAGTCGTTGCGCTTGCCGAGTTCCGGCCCGCGGCGAGGGGTCACTCCTCCGTTCGACCCGGATCGCGGTCGCGGATCGTCTCCCGGCACCGGATCGCACGGCGCAGTCCGATCTCCGCCACGTCCCCGCCGCACTCCGCGGTCCGCCGCAGCGAGCGCGAGACGCGACGGAGCTCCGCCGCCCCCTCGCCCGCGTCGTCCAGCCCCCGGTCCAGCGCGTCGATCCGGTCGCGAGCCCGGGAGAGGTCGCCGATCGCGCTCCGAGCGACGTCGGCGCCCTCGTCGCCGAGGGCGACGCTCACGCCGTCGGACACGACCTCCCGGACCGCGGCGCCGACGTCGCGACACGTCTCCAGCCGGGGCTCCGACGGCGGGGCGTCGAGCGACGCCGCGGCGTCGCCGATGTCCGCCGCCGCGTCGCGGAAGCGGCACAGCTCCCGCATCGCCGTCCACGACTCGAACAGCTCCGGCCGGGTCGTCCCGAGCGCGTCGACCTCGCCCAGGTCCGCCATGCCGCGGGAGACGGAGCGGTCGATCATCGAGGCGAGGCGGTCGACCTGCCCGTCGCGAGAGCCGATCGGCGACGAGTCGGGAGGCGTCGCCAGCGCCTCGACCGCCTCGCGGTGTATCGAGCGCACCGTGAACGCCAGCTGTCGGAGTGACTGGCTCACGGAGACCTCCCGCGAGTCCAGCATGATCCGGACCGTCGTCGCGGTCTCCGACTCCGCGGCCACGGACATCCCGATCCGGTCGCGGGCGACCCGCTCGACGACGCGCCGTTGGTCCGAGGTGATCGGCTCGTCTCGTTCGAGCGTGACCTCGCGCGCGCCGGCGGCGTAGGCCGCTCGCAGCGCCCGCGCTATCACCTCCGGGTCGGCCGACTCGATCCGGGCGACGGGCGGCTCACAGTCCTCGCCGTCCCCGGTCTGGACCGCCAGCACGCCGTCGATGTGGTCGTGGAGCGTCACGCTGTCGCCGGACGTGACGCCCTGCGACTCCGCCCACTCCTTCGGGAGCGAGACCGTGTACGTTCCGTTTCCCACGGTCTGTACCTTTCGTGACTCCATCTCAGTAGAGCAGCTCCGGGTCGTTTTCGATCATGTAGAGGGTGCGCGCCGCGATGTTGACGGCGTGGTCCGCGACCCGTTCGAGGTCCCGGACCGTCAACAGCACCCGCGATACGTCGTCCAACACCCGCTCGACCTCCCACCCGTCCCCGTCGCTTCCCGCGATAAGGTCGCGGGTGACGCTCTCGCTCGCGCGCTGACAGAGCGCGTCGACCTCGTCGTCGTCGGCCGCGACCGCCCGGCACGCGGCCGCGTCCTCGGTCTCGTACGCGGCGAGGCTCCGTTCGAGGAGTGCGCGCGCCGCCTCGCCGATCGCGTCGAGCTGTACCTCCGGCGAGAGCGTCTCCGTCGCGGTGCGGAGGTAGTTGGCGAGGTTGACCGCGAGGTCGCCGATCCGTTCGAGGTCGGTGACGATCTTGAACGAGGCGGTGACGAACCGGAGGTCTCCGGCGACCGGCTGCTGGAGCGCGAAGAGGTCGACGCAGCGGTCCTCCAGGCGCAGGTACGTCTCGTTGATTTCGGCGTCGGCCTCGACGACCGACTCCGCGAGCGACTCGTCGCGGCGTTCGACGGCGTCGAGGCTCCGTTCGACCTGCCCGGTCACCTGATCGCCCATGGCCAGCACGTCCGAGCGGAGCTCGTCGAGCGAGTCCCGGTACTGTTCTCGGGGCATGGGATCACCCGAACTTGCCGGTGATGTAGTCTTCGACGCGCTCGCTGTGGGGGTCCTCGAACACCTGGTCGGTGTCGCCGTACTCGACCAGCTCGCCGCCCGTGAGGAAGACGGCGGTCTGGTCGGATATCCGGGCCGCCTGCTGCATGTTGTGCGTGACGATGACGACCGTGTACGTCTCCGAGAGGTCGTCGATCAGGTCCTCGATCTTCGCGGTGGCGATGGGGTCGAGCGCCGAGGCCGGCTCGTCCATCAGGATGATCTCCGGGTCGACCGAGAGGGCGCGGGCGATACAGAGGCGCTGCTGTTGCCCGCCCGAGAGCCCGAGCGCGTTGTCGTCGAGGCGGTCGCTCACCTCGTCCCACAGCGCCGCGTCGCGCAGGCACCGCTCGACGAGCTCGTCGCGCTCCTCGGCGTCGCTCCGGTTCAGCAGCCCGGCGAGGAGCCCCGTGTCGAGGTCGCCGTGCTTCTTCGGGCCGTAGGCGACGTTCTCGCGGATCGACTTGGGGAACGGGTTCGGCGACTGGAACACCATCCCGACCCGCTTCCGGAGCTCGACGAGGTTGACGCCGTCCTGGTAGATCTCCCGGCCGTCAAGCTTCACCGACCCGTCGACCCGCGCAGAGCTGATGCGGTCGTTCATTCGGTTGAGACACCGGAGGTACGTCGACTTCCCGCAGCCGGAGGGCCCGATCAGCGCGGTGACGCTCTGCTCCGGTATCTCCATCGAGACGCCCTTCAGCGCGTGGTCGTCGCCGTAGTGGACGTCGAGGTCCTCGACGGCCATCTTTGCCTCGCCCCGGAACTCGTAGTCGGTCCACTCGTCGCGGGTCCGCTCGGCGGTCTCGCCCGTCGTCGTGGTCGGCGAGCGGTCGTCCGTCGGTGCGGTGTCTGTCGTCGCGGTCTCCGTCTGCGTCCGTGGGGTAGTGTTCTCGCTCATTGGGTTCAGGTGTGCTTGAGGCGCCGCCGGAAGTAGTAGCGCGTCGCGATGCCGATCGCGTAGAAGGAGAGGACGACTAACAGGAGGACCAGCGCCGTCGCCCAGCGGAACTCGTCCGCGTTGCCGACGTTGCTGCTCGCGCCGACGCCGGCCGAGATGAGGGCGTACAGCTGGTACGGGAGCGCTGAGGTCGCCTGGAGGAGCTCCGGGTTCGCGACGAACGGCGGCGTCGACGTGAACCGGAAGCCGCCGATGACGTTCGCCGTCTGCGAGCCGGTGACGAACGTCCCGCCGGCCATCGTCAACAGGATGGGCGCCGTCTCGCCGGCGATCCGACCGACGCCGAGGATGACGCCGGTGACGACGCCCGGGAGCGCAGCCGGCAGGACGACGCTGCGGATCGTCTGCCACTTCGAGACGCCGAGCGCGGCGCTCGCGTCGCGGTACTCGTCCGGCACCGAGAGCATCGCCTCGCGGGAGGTGATCACCACGAGCGGGAGGAGCATGAACCCGAGCGTGATCATGCCCGAGAGCAGCGACTTCCCGTTTCCGAACCGCGGGACGAGGAAGGCGAACCCGAACAGCCCGAAGACGATGCTCGGGGTGCTCCACAGCCCGTTGGTCGCGACCTCGACGACCTGCGTGAACCGGCCGCGGTCCGCGTACTCGGTGAGGAAGACGGCCGCCCCGACGCCGAGCGGAACCGCGAGCGTGACCGCGCCCGCCACGAGCCAAATCGTGCCGACGATCGCGGGCAGCACGCCCTGGAAGTCGTTGAAGAGGGCGACGCCGTTCATCACGAACGGGACCGAGACCGGGAGCGCGACCGACACGCCGAGGATCGACGTCGTCGGCCCGCTCCCGAACCCGAGCTCGGCGCCGTTCAGAAGGCCCGGGACCCCTTGAACGACCACGAAGGCGACGAGGATGAACAGGAAGGCGACGATCGAGAGCGCGTTGAGGTAGACGAGCACGTACGCGCCCATGTGTCGCCCGCGAGCCCCGAAGCCGCCGTACGCCTTCGCCGACGCCCAGCCGCCGTACAGCGCGCTGAACAGCGTCGACGCGGGGATGAGGAACTCCGCGGTGATCGCGGCCTGCTGTTCCCAGTCCAGCTCCCACGCCCACTCCGGGCCGACGACGCCGGTCAGGAACACGAGCCCCGTCAGCGCGAGGAGAGTCCCCAGCGGGAGCGTCGACCCGAGGTCCTCCCGCGGCAGGACGGTGAGCGCGAACGCGACGCCGCCGGCGGCGATGCCGGCGACGACGCCCGCGGCCGTGCCGAGCCCGAGCGTCTGGCTCGCGACGCCCCCGCCGACGACGACCCACGGGACGGCGGCGCCGAAGCCCGCGATGAGCCCGGTACTCGGGTCCGGGTCCGTCTCGACGTAGCCGAGGCGCGACCCGGCCCCGAAGGCGACCACCGCGACGCCGAGGGCGGTCAGGAGACCGCCGAGCAGCGTCACGGTCCGGACGCCGAACAGCGAGCCGGTGAGGCTGACGCGCTCGAACAGCGCCGCGACCGCGAGGGCGAACAGGACCGCCGAGAGTCCGACGGCCACGCCCGCGACGGCGTCCGTCTCCGTGGTCTCCGACTCGACCAGCTTCGCGTCGGTCTCGCTGGCACCGGCCATCAGACCTCACCCCCGAGCCGCTCGTGCATCCGCCATTCGATGTACTGCGCGCCGATCGAGATGACGAGGACGGTAACGAACAGGATGACGCCCGCGACGAACAGGGCGTCCATCTGGAGCCCGTCCGCCTCGCCGTAGTTCCGCGCGATGATCGAGGTCAGCGTCTCCTGCCCGTAGAAGACGTTGACGAGCGGGTCCGTGAGCCGCGGCACGCCGCGGAGCATCACCGTCGCGGCCATCGTCTCGCCGATGGCGCGGCCGACGCCGAGCAGGACCGCGGCCGACACGCCGGAGAACGCGGCCGGCAGCGTGATCGAGGTCATCGTCTGCCAGTCGGTGGTGCCCATCGCCAACGACCCGCTCTTCATCGACTCGGGGACGCTGCTCAGCGCGTCCTCCGCCACGGAGACGACGGTCGGAAGCGCCATCACTCCGACGACGATGCCGACGAACAGGTACGACCCCTGTCCGGTCGTTTGGAACTGGTCTGAGGCCCACGGGCCGAGCACGGTGAAGCCGATGAACCCGTAGACGATCGAGGGGATGCCGGCGAGGATCTCGACGCCGGGCTTGACGACCTCGCGGACGGTGGCCGGAGCGATCTCCGAGAGGAAAAGCGCCGCGGAGACGCCGAGCGGCGCGGCGACGGCCGACGCGATGAGCGTCACCATCACCGTGCCGTGGATCATCGGGACCATCGAGTAGCGGATCGGCGGCGAGACCGCGTCCCAGTTCGGCTGGATGAACATTCTGAGCCCGGGGACCGTGATCCCGAACACCGTCGCGCTCTCGTACCGGATCACCGGGATCGACTCCCGGAAGATGAACACGATGATCAGCCCGAGGATGAGGATGGTCGACACCGTCATCATCAGCGCGATGACGTACGCCGTCTCCTCCTGGTACCGGAACCAGCCGACCCCCGCGGCGGTGAGGAAGACCACGAAGGGGACGATAGTCAGGTTCGAGACGGCCAGGAACCCGACGAGCGTACCGAGCAGCGACAGCGTCATCACGGAGATGATCGCCAACGCGGGCGGTTCGGTCTCGTCGGCGAACTCCCTGAGCCGCCTGAGCTGCGCGCCCAGCGCGTCGATCGCCCGTCTACCCGGGGCAGTTAGTACCGATGGCATGTGTCTGGTATCGAAAGCATTCGCGTTTTGTGTGTCGTAGAAGCGATATTGGTGTCGTGTGTGAACGCCGACGGCCGCGAGGAAACGGGCGGTGGCGGGGGCCGGTCGGCGCGACACGCTCCCCTCGGGCGGCGGACCTCGGTCGTCGGGCTACGGCGAGAGGAGCTCTTCCGTCGCGACCGCCGAGACCTGGTCTTTCATCGACTGGAGGTCGCTGGTCGGGAGCGGGATGTAGTTGTTCCCCTCGACGAAGACGGTCTGACCGTACTCGTTGAGGAACATGTTGACGAACGCCGCCTCGCGCCGGTCGTAGCCGCCGCCGTTCGGGTTGTCCTCCTCGATGAGCGTGTACATGTGGAGGTCGCGGTTGAGCGGGTACTCGCTGTCGAAGATGGTGTTCTCCGCGTCGCGGCTGGTCTCGTACAGCGTGCCGTCGAAATTGATGGCGATGGGAGTGACTTCCGGCCCCGTGAACGCCAGCGCCATGTACGCGATGGCGCCCTCGTTCTGAGCGACCGCCTGTGCGACCTGTTGGTTCTGTCCGAAGCGCGTGGCGACGCCGGGCATCGGAGCGTCGGCGCTGCCGAGCATGTTCAGCCGGAACGAGGTGTCTGTCCCGGACCCCTCGGCGCGGCCGATGACGTAGATCTCCTGGTCGTAGTCGACGCCGTCGATCTGGTTCCAGTTGGTGATCTCGTCCTGGTAGATCCCGCGGATCTCCTCGCCGGTCAGCTGAGCAACGCCCGCGTCCGCGACGTCGGAGCTGACGACGACCGGCTGGCCGTCGCGGCCGACGACGTTGTCGACCACCGTGTTCTGCGCCTTCTCCTCGCTCCAGTCCAGTTCGGCCGTGATCGGACCGGAGGAGTTGCCGATGTCGACGAGCCCCTCGGTGACCGCCTCGCAGCCGGTCCCGGAGTGGCTCAGGCCGACCGTCGTCGGGAACGGCGGGGAGGAGCGCTGGTCGGTCGGCTCGAAGCCGAACTTCGAGGCGAAGTAGTCGGCGAGGAGCATGTCGTCCGCGCCGTCGGACGCGAGCTCGTCCCAGCCGGGAACCGAGCTCTCGTCGTTCGCGCCCCAGTACTCACCGTCGCTCGGCGGCGCGTTGGAGTTCCAGTACGAGCTCCCCGTGTTCGAGATCGGGTACACCGTCGAGGAGCCCTCGGCGTTGAGCAGCGCCGTGTTCGGACCGGAGCCGCCGTCGGAGTCCCCGTCGCCGCCGGAACTCCCGTCACCGCCGTCGCCGCCCGAACCGCCCGATCCCCCGTCGCCGCCGTCGCCGCCGTCGCTTTGACCGCTACAGCCCGCCAGTCCCGCGGCCCCGAGCGCTCCGGACGTGATGAGAACTTTCCGCCGCGACACGCCGCCGTCGACCCAGTTGCGGTCTGACATCGAGTGGAGGGACAGCGCGATCTATTAAACGGGTTTATATTTTTGATATATCTGTATCTATGGCCGGGGTGTGCGCCCGGTAACGCTCGTATCGATCATAGCTACATAAATATCATATATAGTCCCATATAGCGCTCTCATAGGCTCTATCCACCAAATTACGATTCTGACCGAAGGTATAACACCGGCGTGTCGAGTACCGGGACGCATGGCCGGACCCGTGGTGGACGACGTTTCAGTCGACGTACTAATCGACGAGGTCACCGACCGAGCGGACGAGGGGCCGGAGTCGATCCGCCGTCGGCTCGACCCCTTCGTCGACGACGGGACCGTGACGGCCGCGGCGTTCGAATCGACCGTCACCGACGTGTCTCAGATCCTCGCGACCGCCGAGACGCGAGTCGACCTCGCGACGCGCGCCCACGAGGACGCGACTGACGCCGCCGCCGAGGCACCCGACCTCGACGTCGTCGACGTCCGCAGGCGGGCGTTCGGGGCGCGCCTCGACGACCTTCGGGAGGACGTGGAGGCGCTCGGAGACGACCTCCGGGCAGCGAGGGCGGACCCGGACTCCCCGATGGCAGTGTACCGCGCCGCGACCGACCTCCACGAGGTCACGACCGGCGCACAGGATGTCGTTCGGGTCGCTCACGACCTCGAGACCGAACTCGAGGCGTTCGAGGCGTGGCTCAATTCGGCCAACCGCCGCCACGACGCGCTCGTGGACGAGGTCGAGGCCGCCGAGGAGTCCGTCGACTCGATCGCTGAGGCCGTCGAGGCGCTGCGGGCCGCCGACGAACCCGACCCGGAACGGCGGTTCGACGCGGGCGTCCAGGTGCGCGTCCTCGACCTCGTCGTCGCCGACCTCCGCGCCGAGGCCGAGGACCTCCGCGCGTGGGCCGAGCGCGACGGCGCCGACTTCCCCGACGGCGTCGAGACCCGGATCGACGACCTCGCGGGCGAGGTGACGACGGTTGCCGAGGCGCTCGCGGACGGCATGACCCCCGGCGGCGAGTTCGGCGACCGACTCGACGCGCTCGACGCGGAGCTATCGGCCGTCGAGCCGCCCGTCGCCTGGGGACTCGTCGACGAGACGGTCGCGGAGGTGCGGGAAGTCCCGTCGACTGAGAATTGACGCGGCGACGGGGACGCGGCCGACTGGACTGCCGAGTGTCGACGACGGACTCGCCCGTCCCCCACCTTTTCACCGCGGACCCGCGTTCGTCCCGGTATGACGCAGATCCCGTCGCTTCTGACGCGGTCGCTGTCGAACTTCGTCGAGGGGTTGGCCATCGCGATCCCTCGACTGCTCTCGGGGCTGGTGTTCCTCGCGTTAGCCTACGTCACGGTCCGGATCGTCCTCTCGGTCGTCCGGCGGTCGATCGATCGGCTCTACGTCGGCGACCGCGAACTGGTGGGCGACCTCATCGTCACGCTCGTCTCGATCTTCCTGTGGTTCGGCGTCGCGCTCACCTTCCTGAAGGTCGTCGGGATGGGCGACATCGCGGCGAGCCTCGGCACCGCGGTCGGATTCATCGCGCTCGGCGTCTCGTACGCGCTCTCCGAGATGATCGAGGACACGGTGGCGGGCGTCTACCTCCTCCGCGACCCGGACTTCAACGTCGGCGACCGCGTCGAGGCCAAGGGCGTCACCGGCACCGTCGCCGCCATCGAGCTCCGGAAGACGCGGATCGACGCGGACAACGGCGACCGGATCGTGATGGCGAACCGCGAGATAGAGCCGCGCTGGACCCACGACGTGCCCGAGGAGGCTGACGCTTCGGCGGCCGACGACGCGGCTACGGGCGAATAGCGACCCTCTGGCATTGTGTCGAACGCCGCGGCTGGACGAGAGTGAGTACTGAAAAGTAGAACTCGACGTCGAAAACCGACTTACAGTTCGTCCTCGAAGTCTTCGAGGGCGAACACCGTGTCGGCGCCGCGGCGGTCGAGCGTCTCGTTGGCGAGGAGCCAGTAGACGACCGACAGCGCGCGGCGACCCTTGTTGTTCGTCGGGATGACGAGGTCGACGTTCGACAGCTGGTTGTTGGAGTCGCACATCGCGATCACCGGGATGCCGACGGTGATGGCCTCCTTGACGGCCTGCGCGTCGCCGATCGGGTCGGTAACCACGACGACGTCCGGCTCGATGTAGCCGGCGTAGTCGGGGTTCGTCAGCGTGCCCGGGATGAAGCGCCCGGTGCGGGCGCGGGCGCCGATGGCGTCCGCGAACTTCTCGGCCGGGAACCGGCCGTACTGCCGCGAGGACGTGACGAGGATCTGCTCGGGGTCGTAGTTCTCGAGGAAGTCCGCGGCCGTGCGGATCCGCTCGTCGGTGAGGCTCACGTCGAGGACGTACAGCCCGTCGTCGCGGACGCGGTGGATGAACCGCTCCATGTCCTTCGTCTTCTGCTGGGTCCCGATGTGGACACCGGCGGAGAGGTAGTCCTCGACGGGGATCAGCAGGTCGACGTCGTCGTCGGGCATGACGTCGTCGTCGAACGGGGAGGCCTCCTCCTCGTCGGCGTCGTCGCCCTCTGCGGTCGCCTCGTCGGTCTCGCCGGCGGCGGCCTCGTCGGCCGCGGCGGCGGTCGGTTCCTCGGTCGTGTCGGCCTCCTCCTCGACCGCCGCGTCGACCGCCTCGGTCTCCGCGTCGTCGTCGAGTTCGACCGCGTCGTTGTCTTCGCTCATGCGTGGTGTGGGCCCGTCATACCGCGTCGTCCGCGATGCGGACCAGTTCGTTCAGCTTGGCGGTGCGCTCGCCGCCGACCGTGCCGGTCTTGATGTAGCCGGCGTCGGTCGCCACGGCGAGGTGTGCGATGGTCGCGTCCTCGGTCTCGCCCGAGCGGTGGGAGATAACCGTCTCGTACCCGTTGCGGGCGGCGAGCTCGACGGCGTCGAACGCGTCCGACAGCGTCCCGATCTGGTTCGGCTTGATCAGGATGCTGTTGGCCGCGCCCGCGTCGATCCCGTCCTGGAGGCGCTCGACGTTGGTGACGAACAGGTCGTCGCCGCAGATCAGCGTCCGGTCGCCGACCCGGTCGGTCAGCTCCGCGAACGCCTCGTAGTCGTTCTCGTCGAGCGGGTCCTCGACGTACGCGAGGTCGTACTCGTCGACGAGGCCGGCGACGTACTCGATCTGCTCGTCGGCCGACTTCGTCTCGTCGCCGTAGACGTACGCCTCTCGGTCGTCGTCGTACAGCTCGGCGGCGGCCATGTCGAGCCCGAAGCGGATCTCGAAGCCGACCTCGCTCTCGACGCGTTCGACCGCCTCGTCGACGACCTCGAACGCGTCGGCGTCCGAGATCGGGGGCGCCCACGCGCCCTCGTCGCCCTTCGCCGCGGGCACGCCGCGCTCGTCGAGCACGTCAGCGACCGCCGCGTGGACCGCGGCGTTCGCGAAGACGGCCTCCGAGACGCTGGGCGCGCCGACGGGCGCCGCGAGGAACTCCTGGATGTGGGTCGCCTCCTTGGCGTGCTCCCCGCCGCCGACGACGTTGCCGAGCGGAATCGGGAAGTTCTCGCCGCGGAACGCGCCCCCGAGGTGCTGGTACAGCGGCGCGCCGAGCACGTCGGCGGCCGCCTTCGCCGCCGCCATTGAGATGGCGACCGCGCTGTTGGCGCCGATGGCGGAGAAGTCGTCCGTGCCGTCGGCGGCGCGCAGTGCGTTGTCGACCGCGCGCTGGTCGCCCGCGTAGACGCCTTCGAGACGCGGCACCGCGTGTTCGCGGGCCTTCGCGATCGACTCGCTCGCGGGCAGTTCGATCGCCTCGTACTCGCCCGTCGAGGCCCCGCTGGGGGCCGCGCCGCGGCCGAAGCCGCCGGACTCGGTGAGCACGTCGGCCTCGACCGTCGGGTTCCCGCGGGAGTCGAGCACGCGACGCAGCGAGACGCTCGTGATCCGCGTCATCAGCTCTCCCTCCGGACCGTAAAGGGGAGCGCACCCGCGTCGTACTCCTCCGCGGCGACGAGGATCGGCTCCGTCTGGTCCGTGTCGATCAGCACGGGCGCCCCGTAGGACACCTGCAGCGCTCGCGCGCCGAGGATTCGTGCCTTCTCGTATCGATTGTATCGCTGTTCTGACATGGTTACTGGTACGGCGAGACGACGTCGACGAGGTCGCGGTGGCTCACCAGCATGCGCCGGCAGCAGTGCCGGTCGACCCCGAGGTCGTCGAGCACCTCGCCGGGGTCCTCGTCGCCCTCGCGAGCCCGCTCTTTGAACTCTTCCCAGTGCTCACCCACGACGTTGCCGCACGTGAAACACCGGACGGGGATCATCATGACTGGATCACCTCAGCGGTAGGACTTCTGGTAGCGAGCGCGCGCGCCGGGTCCGCCCCACTTCTTGGGTTCGGACTGGCGCACGTCGTTGACCAGCAGGGTGCGGTCGAAGTTCATGTACGCGTCGCGCAGCTCGGCGTCGCCGAGGTGCTGGACGAGGCCGCGGGCGATGGCGGTCCGCGTCGCGTCCGCCTGCCCGCTGAAACCGCCGCCCTCGACGTCGATGTCGATGTCGACGCCGTCGCGGAGCTCCTCGCCCGCGATGCGGAACGGCTCCAGCATCTTGAGCCGCGCCTGCTCCGGTTCGACCAGCTCGACTGGCTGGGAGTTGATGCGCACGCGACCCTCGCCCTCGCGCACGGTGGCGCGGGCGACGGCCGTCTTCTTCTTGCCTGAGGTGTTCGTTACCATGTGACGTTAGCTCCCAGAGACTCGGAGATCTCTCCGAGCGTGGTGAATTTGATGTTCGAGAGGCGGTCGAGCGAGGTGCCGTCGAGGACGACGCTGTCGACGTCCTCGTCGCGCTCGTAGGGGTTCCCGACGTACACGCGCACGTTCGAGAACGCCTCGCGGCCGTCCTCCGACTTGTACGGCAGCATGCCGCGGATGGCGCGCTTGAAGATCCGGTCCGGACGCTTGGGGTAGTAGGGCCCGCTGTCCGAGCCGAGCTCCGCGCGCTTGTGGTACGTCTCCATCGTCGCCTCCTCGTTGCCGGTGATGACGGCGCGCTCGGCGTTGACGACGGCGACGGTCTCCCCGGCGAGGACGCGCTGCGCGACCTCAGAGGAGACGCGACCGAGGATACAGTCGCGGGCGTCGACGACGACGTCCGCGTCGATCTTCGCGAGGCTCATCGAATCACCCGCACGTTGCTTCCTTCGGGGTTCTGTTCGACGTACTGTTCCAGCGTCACCGCCTCGCCTGCCTGGTCGATCTTCGTCCGGGCGGTCCCGGAGAAGTCGACGGCGGCGACGGTGACGTTCGTTTCGAGCACACCGCTGCCCAGCACCTTGCCGGGGACGACGACCGTCTCGTCTTCCTGCGCGTATCGTTCGATACGGCCCAGGTTGACCTCAGCGTGCGTGCGCCGTGGCTTCTCCAGTCGGTCGGCGACGTCCTGCCACACGTTGGCACCGGAGTCGCGCGAGACCGACTTCAGATCGGCGATGAGGTTCTGTAGTTTCGGATTCGTCTTGCTACTCATAGCTGTCCCTCCTGAGTGGAGAGTTCGTGGAAAACGGAGTGCAGGGAGCAGGATTTGAACCTGCGGACCTCTACAGGACAGCGCCCTGAACGCTGCGCCGTTGGCCTGACTTGGCTATCCCTGCGTGCACTCCACCGTATTCCGGCTCCCTTCAAACCACTTTCGGTCCCGGCGTCCCCGCGGTCGGTCGCGGGCGCTCCGGCGGTCGGAGCGGCGCCGCGGCTGTCTGCGGGGGCGACGGTCAGGGGCATGGTTCGAAGGGCCGTCATTTCCTTATACTGCGACTTTCGTCTGTAGTTCGTCCGCGCGCTCCTCGATGGAGTCGATCGCGCGGAGCAGCAGTTCCTCGACGTCGAACGAGCCGTCCGTCTCGATGTGGAAGACGAAGGCTCCGGGGACGTCCTCGACCGCGACCTCCTTCCCGGGGAACCGTTCCGAGAGGTCGTTGTCGAACTCGTCGGTGAGTTCGATGTCGCCCTCCGGCGTCTCGACGACGCCGCGGAGGATGTTCGGCTCGTCGTCGTCGAACTCGCCGCGGTCGCCCTCGACCGAGACGCGCTGGAGGTGGCGGTAGCCGACGGAGACGCCGCCCTGATGTTTGGCGTGCTCCTTACCGGTGTCGAGGACCGCGTCGGCCTCGAACTCCAACCGCTGCCCCTCCTTCAGCTCGATGATCGGGACGTTCTCGTCGGCGACCTCGACGAGCGGGTCAGCGCTCTCGATGTCGCCGGAGTACGCCGTCGCCGGGCCTTCGACGTCGAGCGCGAGGGTGACCTCGTCGCCGAGTTCGAAGTCGTCGAGCGGCGTCGTCAGGGGAACGAGCCCCAGACGCAGACCGATCATCTCGTCGAACATGACCGAGGAGTTCTCGACGAACCGGACGGTGTCGATCGAGAACGTCGGGACGTCGGCGATCATCGCGCGGCGGATGCCGTTGGCGAACGCCGGCGTGAGCCCGCGGATCAGCACCCGCGCGCTGCGATCGTCCCGTTCGACGTACTGGACGTCGAATTCGTCTTCGGTCATGTCAGACTCGCTTGTTCTTCGGCGCCTTCGTCCCGTCGTGCGGGATGGGCGTGACGTCCTCGATGCGGCCGATCTCGACGCCCGCACGCGAGAGCGCGCGGATCGTCGCCTGCGCACCGGGACCGGTGGACTTGTTGAGGTTGCCGCCGGGGCCGCGCACGCGAACGTGCACGCCCTCCAGACCGGCGTCCTTGACGCGCTCGGCGACGACCTCCGCCATCTGCATGGCGGCGTACGGCGACGCCTCGTCGCGGTTCTGCTTCACCACGGTGCCGCCGGACGACTTGGCGATCGTCTCGGCGCCCGTCTCGTCGGTGACCGTGATGAGCGTGTTGTTGAACGACGCGTACACGTGGGCGATGCCCCACTTTCCTCCGTCCTCGGATTCACTCATGTATGCTTACTCCTGTGACTCCGCGCGCTCGGGGTGGAGATCGTCCGCGAGCGGGCTCGTCTCGTCGAAGGCGATGGCGCCCTCGTCGTCGACGTCCACCTTCACCGACGGGCGCGTGACGCGGGCGCCGTCGACGGTGATGTGGCCGTGGACGATGAACTGGCGGGCCTGCTGGGTCGAGGAGGCGAAGCCCTGTCGGTAGACGACCGTCTGGAGGCGACGCTCCAGCAGGTCGGTCACGTCGAGCGACAGGACCGTCGAGATGTCGTCGTTGTCGCCGAGGATGCCGATGCGGCGGAGCCGCGTAACGAACTCCGCGCCGGCGTCCTGAGCGGCCTCGACGTCGCCCTGCGCCTCGCCGAGCAGGCGTCGGGCCTCCCGACGCATGTTGCGCAGCTCGGACTGGGCGCGCCAGAACTCCTCTTTGTTCTTCAGGCCGTACCGCGAGAGGAGGTCGGACTCCTCGGCGATGCGCTCGCCCTGGTACGGGTGGTTCGGCGTCTCGTAGCCCTTGGTGTTCTTGCCGGTGCTCATTCCTCGTCACCCGCCTCTTCGTCCGCCATCTCCTCGCGGATCTCCTCGACGTTGACCCCGATGGTCCCCTCCGAGCGACCCGTGGACTTGGTGCGCTGACCGCGGACCTTCTGCCCGCGCTTGTGGCGCACGCCCTTGTACGATTCGATGATCTTCATGCGGTTGATGTCGTGACGGCGCTTCTCCTCGACGTCGGTGCCGACGAGGTGCGTCGTCTCTCCGCTGAAGAAGTCGTTCTGTCGGTTCGTCATCCACGACGGGACGTGGTCTTCGAGGTTCTCGGCGATGTCGACCACCGCGTCGATGTCATCCTCGTCGAGGAGCCCGAACGTGGCGTTTCTGTCCACGTCGGCCTTCTCGGCGACCAGCCGCGCCGTGCGCGTGCCGATGCCGTCGAGTTCGGACAGGCTTCGCTCGACCGTCTTCGTCCCGTCGAGGTCCGCGCCCCCGATCCGAACGAAGTACTGGAGGTCTTCCTCCTCCTCCGGCGAGTCGTCCTGTGATTCTTCCGTGCTCATGTGTTGGTTGTGGTGAGCCCTACCGGCGCGAATCCGGCGGTACTCGTCCGTTCGAGCGTTGCGGCGGGGATTCGAACCCCGGAGGCAGTGACGCCACAGAGTTAGCAACCCTGCGCCTTGGGCCAGGCTTGGCTACCGCAACCCGCGTTGTATCATCGCCCTCTCGGACTCGGGGCCCGACGCCCCTGCAGTTCGTGCGTTCGTATGCTCCCGCTTTCGGTACTTAAACATCACGAAACGGCCGGGTCGCTGTGGGGGTCTCGCACGGTCGTCGCGTCGGGAGTATCGAGGGGCGACGAGGTCGCGAAGGACGCGTAGAATCCGTCGAGACGGCGCTGTTGGAGCCCTGTTTTTCAGATGTTTTCCCGTCTGAAACGGCCGATCGGTGAGTTGTGCTTCTTGATCGATCGCGGGAGTGAGTATCGCAGATCGGCGGTGGCGGGAGCGTATTTAAAAGGCGATGAGCGACGGCGACGAGCGCTTATAAATGGCAGGCGGTGGCGCGCCTGCGAGCGGCCGCCCTCGGCGGCCGCGAGCCAGCCCGCGAGGGAGTCAGTCGCCGGAGCGAAGCGGAGGCGACTGACGAGGTTGGGGAGGCGTGAGGTGCCGTGCGGGGCGGGACTCAAAGGGGCAGTCGCGAGGCGGCCGCAGGCGACGTAAGCACCGCAGCGAAGGAGCGCCAGCGACTGAGCGAGGAGCACAGCGAGCGTGCGTCCGCCTCGCGACTGGGGCTTTGGAGGTACTCACCGCAGTAGCGTCAATCACTTATAAACAGCCGACAGCAACACCGCAATCTGAATTATAAACGACCGCTCTCAAGACGTACTACACTCACTCCCGAAATCGCTCGTCGCTACGTCTGTGTTGACCGAGACCGGGTAGAACGTGTCTCTCTCAGAGGGTTTCACCAGAGCCATCGAGGCGCACCGCCCGTTTCCGTGAGGCGTACTGTTTAGTGGATCCCGCGGGAGAGTCCGACCATGAAGGCCGTTCAGTTCGCCGACCACGGCGACCGCGACGTGATCGAGTACGGCGAGTTCCCCGACCCCGAGCCCGACCGCGGCGAGGTGCTCGTCGACGTCAAGGCCGGCGCGCTCAACCACCTCGACATCTGGACCCGACGCGGGATGCCCGGCATCGACCTGGAGATGCCGCACATTCCGGGCAGCGACGCGGCGGGGGTCGTCGAGGCCGTCGGCGAGGGCGTGACACGGTTCGAGCCGGGCGATCGCGTCGCCGTGAGCGCGGGCGTCTCCTGCGGGAACTGCGAGTTCTGCCGGAACGGCGAGGAGTCGCTGTGCGTCTCCTTCCACATCATCGGCGAACACGTCCGCGGCGTCCACGCCGAGAAGGCCGCGGTCCCCGAGGAGAACCTCGTCCCGGTCCCCGACGGCGTCGACTGGGAGGTCGCCGGCTCCGCGTCGCTCGTCTTCCAGACCGCGTGGCGCATGCTCCAGACGCGCGCGGACATCGAGGCGGGCGAGAAGGTCCTCGTCCTCGGCGCCTCCGGCGGCGTCGGCCACGCGGCGGTCCAGATCGCCGACCACGCGGGCTGTGAGGTGTTCGCGACCGCCTCCACCGAGGCGAAGCTCTCGCACGCCGAGGACTGCGGCGCCGACCACGTCATCGACTACGAGGCGAACGACTTCGCCGAGGAGATCGACGCGCTCACCGGCAAGCGCGGCGTCGACGTCGTCGTCGACCACGTCGGCGAGGCGACCTACCCGAACTCGCTGAAGTCGATGGCGAAGGGCGGCCGGCTCGTCACCTGCGGCGCCACGACCGGTCCGAACCCGGGCGCCGGGCTCAACCGCATCTTCTGGAACCAGCTCTCCGTCATCGGCTCGACGATGGCGACGCCGGGCGAGGTCGACGACGTGCTGGAACTCGTGTGGGACGGCACCTTCGAGCCCCGCGTCCGCGAGGTCCTCCCGATGAGCGAGGCGGCGCGCGCACACGAGATGATCGAGAACCGTGAGGGCTTTGGCAAAGTGGTTGTTAAACCCGACAGTGAGTTCTGAGACCGACGCGGCCGCCGGCGCGGACGCCACCGCCGACGATGCGTCCGTCCGCGACGCGGACGCCACCGCCGACGGCACCACCGACGGCGGCTACGTCCACGTCCCCGAGACCGGCGACGGCGCCGACGCGGCCGGCGGCGACGGCGGCGGCTCGCGGGACCCGACGGTCGACGCCGACGAGCCCGCCGCCGACGGCTTCGGTCGCGAGGGGTGGGCGCTGACGGCGGCGATCTTCGTCTGCGCCCTCGTCATCCCGGGGATCATCTACGTCTACCCGTACGCCGCGGGCTGGTTCGGCCTCCCCTTCTTCGCCACGTACCTCGCGCTCCCGCTCGTCCCCGCGCTCCTCCTCGGCCTCGTGGCGGTCTGGTCGATGACGGCCGCGACCGCCGACCGCGAGGAGTGAGCGGTCCGCGAGGCGACGGCGGCTCCCTCGCGGCCAGGGTCGACCCCGTCAGATCGCGCCCTCGCGCCGGCGAACGACAACCGTTTTGAACGACACCCGCGCAGTGGTGATATGTTGATCACCGTCTCCGGCCCGCCCGGCAGCGGGAAGAGCACCAACGCTGTCCAGCTGGCGGACGCGCTCGGTCTCGGGCACGTCTCCGGCGGCGACATCTTCCGCGAGATGGCGGCCGAACGCGACATGACCCCCGTCGAGTTCAACGAGTTCGCCGAGGAGGACCCCCAGATCGACCGCGACCTCGACCGCCGGCTCCGCGAGATCGCGGTCGAGCGCGACGACGTCGTCCTCGAATCGCGGCTCGCCGGCTGGCTCGCGGCCGACCACGCCGACTTCCGGTTCTGGTTCGACGCGCCGCTTTCAGTCCGCGCGGAGCGGATCGCGGAGCGCGAATCGAAGGACGTCGACCGCGCGCGAACGGAGACGGAGCGCCGCGAGGCCTCCGAGCGCAAGCGGTACGAGGAGTACTACAACATCGACATCGAGGACCTGTCGATCTACGACGCCGCGTACAACACCGCCCGCTGGGGCCCCGAACGGTTCCTCGACGTCCTCGTCGCCACCGTCGAGGCGTACGACCCCGACGACGACGAGGGGAAAGCGCCCGTCGAGGGCGTCGTGTACGACTTCTGAGCCGCGCCCGCCGCCCACCTCATGACTGACGCCTCAGACGCCGACGCCGACGCTCCCGCCGACGGCGAGGGCCCCCTCAGAGCGCCTCCCGGCGAGCGGTCGGTGCCGGAGCTGCTCCGGTTCGGCGTCGTCAACCTCGACAAGCCGGCCGGCCCCTCCTCGCACCAGGTGTCGGCGTGGGTGCGGGACGCGATAGACGAGACGCTCGCGGCGCTCGATCCCGAGGGGCCACCGACCGGCGGCGTCGCCCACGCGGGCACGCTCGACCCGAAGGTCACCGGCTGTCTCCCGACGCTGACCGGCGACGCGACGCGCATGGCGCAGGTGTTCTTGGAGGGGACGAAGGAGTACGTCGCGGTCCTAGAGCTCCACGGGCCGCCCCCGTCTGACTTCGAGGACGTAGTCAGCGAGTTCGAGGACGAGATCTACCAGAAGCCGCCGCGGAAGAGCGCGGTGAGCCGGCGGCTCCGCACGCGGACGATCCGCGACCTCGACGTGCTGGAGGTCGACGGCCGACAGGCTCTCCTCCGGATCCGCTGCGAGTCGGGGACGTACGTGCGGAAGCTCTGTCACGACGTCGGGCTCGCGACGGGCGTCGGCGCGCACATGGGTCACCTCCGGCGCACCGCCACCGACCCGTTCGACGACCGCGACCTCCACACGCTTCAGGACCTCGTGGACGCGCTCGCGTGGGCCGAGGACGGCGACGACGCGCTCCTCCGCGAGGTGGTCCGCCCGGCGGAGGACGCCCTGACGCACCTCCCGTCGGTGACGATCGCGCGGTCGGCAGCGCGCAGCGTCGCGACCGGCGCGCCGGTGTACGCGCCCGGCGTGATCGACGTCGACGACGATGCCGAAGCGGCCGATAATGACACCGACGGCGACCCTCCCCTCGTCGCGTGTTTCACGCCGGACGGCACCGCGGTCTGTCTCGGGCGGGTCGTCGGCGATCCGGACGCCGACGGCGGGACCGTCGTCGACTTGGAGCGCGTTCTTTTATAACACCACCAGCCCGGGTTCGGGTATGGACGAGCCGGACGAAGGCGAAGCCGCGGGCGGGGACGGACGGATAGCGATCGGAAGCGCGAGCGCCGCGTCGGGCACGCTCGACCGCGGCCGCCTCTCGGTCGCGGAGCTCCCGACGGGCGGTGCGGAGCGGCTTCCGGTCGTCGTCGCGAACGGCGCCGAGGACGGGCCCACGCTGTGGCTCACGGGCGGCGTTCACGGCGACGAGGCGACCGGCGTCGCGGTCGTTCAGGACGCGGTCGCGGCCCTCGGCGAGTGCCTCGCCGACCTCGCGGGCGCGGTCGTCGCGGTGCCCGCGGTCTCCCCCGCCGGACTCCGCCGGAACGCGCGGGAGACGTACTACGCCGACGAGGACCCGAACCGCCACTTCCCGGACGCCGACGCGGAGTCGGCGCGCCCGCCGAGGCTTCAGGAGCGGATCGACGCCCGCCTGTACGCCGCGATCACGGGCGAGGTGCCGGCCGACGCGGGCAAGTCCGCGGACGGGTCGAGCGAGTCCGCGGACGATTCGAGAGAGTTCGCCGTCGAGACGGTCGGGACGAACGCGGCCGCGGACGCGCTGATCGACTGCCACACCGCCGGCGTCGGCAGCGAGCCCTTCGCCATCCGCGACCGAGTCCTGTACGGCGACCGCCGCAGCGAGTCCGAGGCGACCGCGCTCTCCGCGGAACTCGGTCGGCTGGTCGACGCGTTCGGCCTCCCGGTCGTCCGGGAGTATCCCGCGGCCGAGTACGTCGAGGAGAACCTCCAGCGGTCGACCGCTGGCGCCGTGCTCAACGAGGCGGGAATCCCGGCGTTCACGGCGGAGTTAGGCGCGCACAGCGTCGTCGACGACGCCCTCCTCGACGCGGGCGTCGCGGGCGTCTTCGGCGTCGCGGTCGAACTCGGGCTACTGGCCGCCGGCGACGTGCCCGAGTCGGTTGCCGAGCCCGGCGTCGGCGTCGATCCCGCGCCCGTCGAGTTCCCCGTGCGGCGCTTCCGCGGGCCGACGACCGACGACTCCGGCCTCGTCCGGCACCGCATCGCGGCCGGCGACGCGTTCGCCGAGGGCGACGTCCTCGCGAGTGTGGTCGACGCCGCGGGCGCGGAGCGCGCGACGGTCCGCGCCGACAGCGACGGCTACGTCCTCGGTCGGTGCGAGGGGCTGGCCGTCTACGAGGGCGATCCGATCGGCAGCCTCGCGGTGCGGGACGACGGCGACCTCGTGGTCCCGCGGGACGCCGACGAGGAGTGAAGCGAAGTCCTTAATTACCGGACCGTCGTTTTTCAGCGTGTAGTCAGGGACCGTGGGGTAGTGGTATCCTATGCGGATGGGGTCCGTATGACCTGAGTTCGACTCTCAGCGGTCCCACTTCGATTTCTACCGAGACCATTGCCGCCCGTAGTCCCTAGGTGGCCCTCTGGCAGACGTGAGGATAACCGATCGGACAACGTCCACGAGACCGTCGCGTCTTGAACTCGTCGTCACCGGCCTGATGACAGAGTCGAACAAAAGTAATCAAAAACTGCGCAGAAAGACGCGGAATCAGCCGATCAGTTGAAGTCGTACGTCTCCTCGAAGATCACGTTCCCGCTCGGGTCGTGGATGATCCGAACGGTGGCCTCGCCGCTCGGGCTGGCGAAAAGGTAGTCCAGTGATTTTTGTTCTCCGCTCTGCCATTCGCCGTCGTTGATGCTAGTTCCGGCCCTCTCACCATCGATAGAGAGCGTCAGATCGGCCGAGTCGATCGTCTGGCCGCCGGTTTTTGTCACGTTGACGTGTGTCGTGTTGTTGCCGTCAATGGTGAACGACGCCTGCGGCGCGGTGTCGCCTAACTGATCGCCCAGCCCGAGGACGAACGTCCCGATGACGGCCGCCAGGATGACTGTGATCGCGACCATCAGGATGACCCCGATAACGGGGCTCACCGCACGGTCGTCCGAGTTGGATTGGTTCTGTGGTTTCATTGTTTGAACCCAGCGGTTCACCGAGAAACGGGAGTGAGAGCCTCGTGTGCCATGGTCGAAGTGGCTCTCAGGTCCGTTCCGATCGGTTGCTGGCTATATGTAGAGAAGCGGACCGGGCTTATGTACTTAATGGCATGAATATCAGCGACGAAAATTGAGCGACGAGATTTGCCCTGTTCGTCGAAAGATGGCGTACGTCGGCGACCTCTGATGCTCGTCGGGTGAGCGCCGATCCGGACACCGTCCGCAACCACTATACGCGCCTCGTACCACCCTTCGATAATGGCCGATTGGACGGAGAAGTACCGCCCGAGCACGCTCTCGGAGGTGCGCGGCAACGACAAGGCCCGCGACGCGTTCGCGGAGTGGGCCCGCTCGTGGGACGACCACCGCGAGGCGGTCGTCCTCCACGGGAGCCCGGGCGTCGGGAAGACGAGCGCGGCGCACGCGCTCGCGAACGACATGGGCTGGGAGACCGTCGAGCTCAACGCCTCCGACCAGCGCACCGCCGACGTCATCGAACGGTCCGCGGGACGGGCCGCGCGCAACGCCACCCTCGGCGGGAGCGCGGCGGGCGGCGGCGCGGCCGGCGGCGACACCGCCTCGCGCCAGCTCGTCATCTTAGACGAGGCGGACAACATCCACGGCAACTACGACCGCGGCGGCGCCTCGGCGATCACGGAGCTGGTCAAGGAGTCCGGCCAGCCCATCGTGCTCATCGCCAACGACTACTACGACATGTCGCGCGGGCTCCGGAACGCCACGCAGGAGATCGAGTTCCGCGACGTCTCCGCGCGCTCCATCGTCCCCGTCCTCCGGGACGTCTGCCGCAAGGAGGGGATCGAGTTCGAGTCGGACGCCCTCCAGCGGATCGCGGAGGGGAACCGCGGCGACCTCCGCGGCGCGATCAACGACCTCCAGGCCGCCACGCAGGGCCGCGACTCGATCGCGGTCGAGGACGTGGTCACCGGCGACCGCGACAAGGCGCTGGGGCTGTTCCCGTTCCTCGACGCGGTCCTCAAAGAGGAGTCCGCCGAGGAGGCGCTCCAGTCCGCGTACGCCGTCGACGAGACGCCGGACGACCTGACGCGGTGGATCGAGAACAACCTCCTCGACGTGTACGAGCCCGCCGAGGCGGTCCGCGCGTACGACTTCCTCGCGAACGCGGACGTGTGGCTCGGCCGCGTGCGCGCCACGCAGAACTACTCCTACTGGCGCTACGCGACCGACAACGCGGCCGCGGGCGTCGCGGCCGCCCGCGACGGCGAGAAGGGCGGGTGGACGCGGTACGGCCGCCCGCAGTTCTGGTCGTCGTCGGACGCGACCGCGGACGAGGTCGTCGGCAAGATCGCGGCCGCGAGCGGCTGTAGCGTCGCGACCGCTCGCCGCGAGGTGTTGCCGTTCCTCCAAGCGGTCACCCACCACTGCAAGCCCCGCGAGCTGACCGTCGCGATGGCGGCGGCGTACGACCTCGACGAGGAAGGGGTCGCCTTCGTCACCGGCTCCGGCGAGTCGACGAACAAGGTCGCCTCCATCGTCGAGGACGCGCAGGCACGGCGCGACGAGCTGATCGAGGAGCACGCGGACGGCGCCTTCGCGTTCGACGGCGCGGCTCGGGAAGGCGAGGAAGACGACGCGGCCGCGACCGATGCGGACCACGACCCGGAAGGCTCTGGAGCGACCGCGGGCGGGAGCGATCGAAGCGATTCGGCGGAGGACTCGGCCGCGGAGGGCGATTCACCGAACGAGGACGATTCCTCGACCGAGGACGACGACGATCAGGCGGGCCTAACCGACTTCATGTGATCCGGGTCCGGGGGTCGGTCAGGGCTTCCCGCCGCCGCGGACCGGAGTCGAGTTCGGGTCGGAGTCGCGTTCGCTCGCCTCCGCGGCTCCGATCGACTCGCCGACGACGAACTCGAACCGCGCGCCGCCCTCGCGGCCCTCCGTTACCGACACCGTCCAGTCGTGCGCCTCCGCGATCCGCTCGACGATCGCCAGTCCGAAGCCGGTGCCGTCCGGCGCCGTCGTGTGGCCCGGCTCGAAGACGGCCTCCCGCTGGTCGGGATCGATCCCCGGGCCGTCGTCCGCGACGTAGAACCCGTCCTCGGTCCGTCCGACTCGGACGCAGACGGCGTCGTCGTCGGGATCCGTCGGGGCAGCGTCGGCGTCCGAACCGGCACGCGGTGCCGACGTTCCGGATGCGACCCGGTCTCCCGATCCCGACTCGCCACCGGTACCCGCGGCGCCGGAGCAGTCTCCCTCGGACGCGCCGTGTTCGATCGCGTTCCGAAAGAGGTTCTCGAGGGCCTGTCGGAGCCTGTCGGCGTCGCACGGGACCGTCGGGAGCGCCCCGTCGACGACGAGTGCGGCGTCGGCCGGCTCGCCGACCGTCCCCCACGCGCTCTCGACGACCGACTGTAGGTCGGTCGGCTCCGTCGACTGGACCGTCTGCCCCTCCCGGGCCAGCGTCAGGAGGTCGCCGATGAGGTCGTCCATGCGGTCGAGCGCGTCGAGGGCGCGGTCTAACCGCTCGCTCGACGCCTCGCCGTCGAGCTCGTCGGCCAGCTCGACGTTCCCGACCGCGACGGAGAGCGGGTTCCGGAGGTCGTGGCTCACGACGCTCGCGAACTCCTCGAGCCGTTCCCGCTGTCGCTCCAGCCGCCGCCGTCGCTCCACGCGGTCGTCCGTGAGGAAGAGGTATCCGACCACGTCGCCGTCCTCGGTCGTCCGCCCGCGCTCGTGGACCCACTGCGGCTCCTCGCCGGCGTCGACCCGGTACACGACATCGACCGGGCCGGTTTCCAGCGCCTCGCGGAGCCGGTCGCGGTCCTCGCCGGCCACGCAGTCGAGCCAGCCGCCGTCCGGCCGCTCCGGCGCGTTGAGCCGCGTCTCTCCCGACGCCTCGATCACGAACCGAGAGGGGTCCCCCTCGGGGCGGCGGTAGGCGATCCCGGGTCGCCGTTCCATCGGTCGCGACACGTGTCAAGGAGGTTACCCTGTTGGCATAAACCTTACTCGTCTATCACTTGTCAGACGCTGAGATCAAGTCGGAAAACACTCGAAATAATCAAACGCGGGACCGGACCGCCGGGAGACCTTTGTCCCGTCCGCCGATCGATCGCCGTATGCGCGCAGCGATCCTCCGGGAGCACGGCGAGCCGCTCGCGGTTCGCGAACTCCCAGACCCCGACCCCGAACCCGACGGCGTCGTCGTCCGCGTGAACGCCTGCGGCGTCTGCCGCAGCGACTGGCACGCGTGGGCCGGCCACGGCGAGTGGGCGGACGACCGCGTCCCGCGCGGGCAGGTCCTCGGCCACGAGCCGGCCGGCGAGGTGGTTGCCGTCGGCGACGAGGTCGACCGGTTCCGCCCGGGCGACCGCGTGGTCGTCCCCTTCTCGCTCGGCGACGGCACCTGCCCGCACTGCCGCCGCGGCGCCGGCAACGTCTGCGAGGACGGCCGCGCGCTGGGGTTCGAGGCCGCGGCGCCGGGCGCGTTCGCGGAGCGGGTGGCCGTCCCGGCGGCCGACTATAACCTCGTCAAGCGCCCCGAGTGGCTCGGCGCGACCGCCGCCGCGGCGCTCGGCTGTCGGTACATGACCGCCTACCACGCCCTCGCCGAGCGGACGACCGTCGGCGGCGGCGACGCGGTCGCCGTCCACGGCTGCGGCGGCGTCGGGCTCTCCGCGGTCCAGATCGCCGCGGCGCTCGGCGCGCGCGTGATCGCGGTCGACGTCGACGGCGACGCCCTCGAACTCGCTCGCGAGTTCGGGGCCGACGCGACCGTGAACCCGGCGTCGCTGCCGGAGGAGCGATCCGTCCCCGAGCGGATCCGCGCCCTCACCGACGGCGGCGCCGACGTCTCGATGGACGCGCTGGGGATCGCGGAGACCTGCCGCAACTCCGTCCGGTCGCTGCGGCCGCGGGGAACGCACGTTCAGGTGGGGCTCACGACGGACGCCGAGCGCGGCGAGGTGTCGCTGCCGACGGACTGGATGACGCGGTGGGAGATCTCCTTCCTCGGCTCGCGCGGGATGCCGCCGACGAGCTACCCGGACCTGTTCGCGCTGATCGAGGCGACGGGGATCGACCCCGGCGCCCTCGTCGCCCGCGAGCTGTCGCTCTCGGAGGTCTCCGACCGGCTCGCGGCCATGGACGAGTACGAGGCGACGGGCGTGGAGGTCGTCACCGATTTCGAGGGGTGATCTGTCGCTCTATCCGAACACGTGTCACGTGACGCGTTCTTAGGAAATCGGTCCGCAGCAGTCGACCGGTAGACTCTGACTATTTAACTGCCGTTTTCGGACTTCTCCAGTAATGGGATACAGAGAATATCCGACTTTAAAAATGCCCTCCGAGTTCAGAAACGGGTGTATTCACACCTGAGAAGGTCTCTGGCGCTCGTGACGAAGGTTATTCTGATCGGATAACTGTTCACGCACCGTTTTCACGAAATCCTGTACCTGGTCTTTATCATCAGCACCCATCCAATTTATTCGCCACATTTCTGGTTCCTGTTGGATCACGCCCCCGCCCCGGAACTCGAAATAGGACTTCGAAGAATTGTACCAGATATACAGAAATAGAACCCCTGCCCCCACGAAGAGTCCCGAAAACACGACTGCTACGGCGGGATCATAACTATCTACGTTCGAGAGCATATACCACCAGCCAAATAACCCGATCAGACAGAAAATGGATACAACCAGATAGATCGATTTACGTGGCTTGTTCGTCAAACTGATCGCACTAATCTCTCTGAAGGACAGGTCGTGAAGCGACTCCGTACCACGGTCTGACTCACGATATTTCAGTATTCGTTGATCCGTACAGACCCATACCCACGACCGTGTGGAGCAATGAGCCACGACATCTTCGTCATCTAATATGTGTTGCTTAATGGACACACAGAACGTGTCTATCAGGGGATATTAAAATTTTGGGCATCCACAGAAACAGAGAGATGGTGAAACACGCCATATTAACCGGTAAAATACTGATTTCACTGCCTCTCTGTTCAGTACCGTAGAGAGACAACACGCTCAACTAAAGTTCGATGACTACCAGAGGTGATAGCTCTACCCTCAGTTATATATACTTTCATGATTGCCGACGTGTGTATGGGAAAGGCGAAAGACTCTCTGAAATTCACCAGACAGGATCTGCGGAAGTCGACGAAGTTCGTCGAAGGAGATTACTCCGGAATTAACCCGAGGCAGTTTTACAGGAAGCTAAAACGGAGTATTGAGGAAATCCAAGAGGAATCCGACTTCAAATATACGACTCACGGGTCACAGGACGCCGATCTCGATATTCAGAGCGAGGAAGTCGGAAGCAAAACAGGAACGGTAGAGGGGCGGCTTCAGGCCGAATCTGACTGGGCGAAGATCGGTGAATCAGAGATCGAGTACCGCCCGTACGGACCTCACGGTGCTCTCGGGATTGTCGTTGGTGGATTGCTCTTTCTTCTTGGCCTCGCTGGTGGAACCGAGATAGCGGTTCTTGGAATGTTGATGCTGGGCGGCGGCGCCTACGCGTACTGGCAGACCGAGACGGGAACGTATCCCGTAATGAGAGAGGACGTGATTCGGGTCCTGATCACCGGCGAGGTCAGCGAGCGGACCGTCGATAGCGAGGACGCATCCAGAACGGACATGTTCGCCAACATGAGCGTCATATTCTCCGGAGACGCCTTCGTCGCGGTTGGAACGAGTGAAATGGATCGGCACGACTGGCCGATGCGTCTGGAGCTTCTCTCGCAGGTAGCGGAGTGGCGTAACCGGTGCGTGAACAACCCATCGAACGAAGTTGAGGCCCCGGGTGGGTTTATTTATATGCTAAAGGGCTGGACGAAGCGGGATCCCGCGGAAATCAAACGCGAGGTCCAGCGGATTCAACAGCCGCTCTTGGATGCGGACTTCGACCTCCGAGAGAGATACGCGGATATACTCCGCGAGCAGTTACACGGTGCGCTCGAGACCGAACTGGATCAGCACGAGGCAGATCTCCGCAACGAACTCGAATCGCTGGCGCAGGATCTGAACATCTACGTTGAGCGGGAAGGGATGACGCATACCGATAACGTTGAACGAAACAGAACCGACGCGGCGGGAGAGTTAGATCCAGAGGATCTCTGAGTCACATCCGAGGTCCGCTATCGGGTCGAGGGAGCTTGATTTCAGTACGGCGTGACGGCAGCGGTGGCACGGCACAGACTGATCGGTTTTCCGGTTGGCGTACCCATCGAAAACGGTGTACAGACGGCTTCGCCGCACGCCTGGACCAGAACCGCCGATCGACGATCCCGACTCACCGCTCCCGGTCGGCGCCGAGTCCCGGGATCGCGACGCGGTCGTCGACGCGCTCCATGAACTTCGAGGCCGTTAGCACCAGCGCGAGGTACATCGCCCCGAGTATGAGGAAGACGGCCGTGTACCGGAAGGTGTCGGTCGCGACCTGGTTGGCCCGGTAGTACAGCTCCGGGACCGTGATGAAGCCCGCGAGCGACGAGTACTTGATCAGGTAGACGAACTCGTTCGTCCACGAGGGGATCGCGTACCGGAGCGCCTGCGGGAGCACCACGTAGTAGATCGACTCCAGCTTCGAGAGCCCGATCGCCCGTCCGGCCGTGATCTGTCCCTCGTCGACGCTCTCGACCGCGCCGCGGATGTACTCGGCCTGGTAGGCGGCCCCGTTGAGCGTGAACCCGAGGATCGCGACCCACACCACGTCGCGCGGGAACACGCCGGACAGCGCCGCGGGCACCGACGCCGCGAGGTTCAGCCCGTAGTAGAGCACGAACAGCTGCGCGAGGAGGGGCGTGCCGCGTAACAGCTCGGTGTAGCCCAGCGAGAGCCACGCCGAGAACCGCCCGTACACCCGCGCGACGGCCAGCGGCACGGCGATGAAGAAGCCGCAGACGAGGCTCACGCCGGTGATGACCACGGTGAGCCACGTCCCCTCCGCGAGGACGGGCGTGAGTTCCACCACGAACGCGGCGTCGGCCGCCACCGCGGCGAGCCCCGGCACCGCGGCGAACGCGCTCTCGACGGCGTCCGGTGCGACGAACGGCTCGCCGACCGGGGCGACGACGCCGCCGAGCCATCGGTTGACCCAGCTGACGACGAGCCAGCCCCAGAACAGCGCGCCGGCGGCGACGAGAAGGACCCTCCCCGCGGACGGGTCCGCGTCGGCCACGCGCTCGCCCACCGTCCGCGGTCGCGTCGCCCCCGACATCAGTCGTGGCTCGCGATGCGTTCGAGGAAGCGGCCGGTCCGCTCTTTCTCGGGCCGTTCGAACAGCTGCTCCGGCGGGCCGCGTTCGACGACCCGACCGTCGTCTAAGAACACGACCTCGTCGGCGACCGCCCGCGCGAAGCTCATCTCGTGGGTGACGACGAGCATCGTCATCCCCTCGTCGACCAGGGACCGCATCACCTCCAACACCTCGCCGATGAGCTCGGGGTCGAGCGCGCTCGTCGGCTCGTCGAACAGCATGAGCTTCGGCTCCATCGCCAGCGCGCGGGCGATCCCCACGCGCTGCTGTTGGCCGCCGGACAGCTCGGCCGGGTACGAGTCGAGCTGGTCGGCGAGCCCGACGCGCTCCAGCTGGTCCGCCGCGCGCTCGCGGGCCTCGTCCTCGGAGAGGCCCAGCACGCGCCGTGGCCCGAGCGCGACGTTCCCGACCGCGGTCAGGTGCGCGAACAGGTTGAAGCTCTGGAACACCATCCCGACCTCGCGGCGGAGCTCGTCGACGTCGGTGTCGGGCGAGAGCACCCCCACGCCGTCGAGGGTGATCGACCCCTCCTGGGCCTCCGCGAGCCGGTTGACGCAGCGCAGCATCGTCGACTTGCCGGAGCCGGACGGCCCGATCAGGACGGTCACGTCGCCGCTGTCCATCTCGAAGGAGACCTCGTCGAGCACCTGCTCGTCGCCGTACCACTTCGAGACGTCGCTCACCCGGAGGAAGTCGCCGTCAGTCACGCCGACTCCCCCTCCGGGATCGCGTAGCGGGTGCCGAGGTAGTCGAGCGCGCGGTTCGTCGTGAACGTGAGGACGAAGTAGATGCCACTGATGAACAGGATGACTTCGAGGACCGCGGTCGTCTGTTGCGTGAACAGGTCGTACCCACGGGTCAGGAGCTCCGCGAGCCCGATCGCGAAGACGATGCTCGTGTCCTTCAACACGATGGTGAACTCGTTTTGGAACCCCGGGATCGACCGCCGGAGCGCCTGCGGGACGACGACGTAGCGGATCGCCTCGAACCGCGAGAGTCCGACGGATCGGCCGGCCTCCAGCTGACCGTCGTCGACGCTTGACAGTGACGCTCGGAATATCTGCGACTGGTACGCCGCGCTCCGCAACCCGAGCCCCAGTATGCCCGCCGAGACCGCGGGAGAGATCGACCCCACGCCGAGGTTCACCTGTGGGAGGCCGACGACGAAGTAGATCACGAGGAGGATGACGACGATCGGGGTCCCGCGGAGGACGACGCCGACCGTCTCCACGAGCCGCTTCGAGAGTCCACCGCCGTACACCTCCACCGCGCCGGCCGGGAAGCCGACGAGGAACCCGAGCAGGATCGACGCGACGGTGAGCCCGACGGTCAACAGGACGCCGCCGGCCAGGTAGTCGACGTTCCGGATGACGAACCACCAGTCCGCGGGATCACCGACCAGCCACCAGTCGAACGGCTCGCCGACCGACCGAACGGCGCCCCTCGCCGTCGGTCCCGCGGCAGACCCCAGACTGTCGAGACTCCCGGACGCGATGGGCGCGAGCGACCCCGCCACCGACATCCTACTCCTGCCCGAACCAGGTGTTGGTTATCTCTTGGTACGTCCCGTCGTCGCGGACGGTCGCGAGCCCGTCGTTGAGCGCGGACTGGAGCTCCGACTCGCCCTGGCGGAGCCCGAAGCCGAACTGTTCGCCCGTCTCCTCGACGAACGCGATCGTCACGTCGCGGTTCGCGGCGAACGTCTCCGCGACGGGGTTGTCGACGACGACTGCGTCGATGTTCTCGTTCGAGAGGTCCTCGACCGCGAGGACGTAGCTGTCGTACGTCGAGAAGTTCTCCTCCGGGATGATCCCCTCGTCGATGAGGTTCGCCTCCACCTCGTCCGCGCCGGTCGTCCCCGACTGCGCCCCCACGCGCGTGCCCTCGAAGTCCGCCCATCCCGACGGCTGGAAGTCGCCGCCCTCGCGCACGAGGATCGCCTGATCGGACTCCCAGTAGGGGTCGGAGAAGGCGATCGTCTCCTGCCGGCCCTCGGTGATCGTCATCGCCGCCGCGATGACGTCGATCTCCTCGTTCTGCGTGAGCGCGGGAATGAGCCCGTCGAAGTCGAAGGTGGCCCACTCGCCGATCTCGTAGTCGGTCTCGGCGACGACGGCTTCGAGCAGGTCGATGTCGAACCCGACCAGCTCGCCGTCTTCCCGCATTTCGAACGGCGGGAATCCGGGTGCGGTTCCGGGCGTGATCGTCATGCTGCCCCCGCTCTCGCCGAGACAGCCGGCGAGGCCGGTGGCTCCCACGGCGGCCGTTCCGCCGGTCAGCTTCAGGTACGTCCGTCGGCTCACGTCGGCTTGGGTGCGGCGTGTCATACCCGTGCGAGTACGGCGAGCGATTTCAACCTTTCCTCCCTCGGGCAGGGTCAACCCGTCTCTGGGGATCCGACATCGCCTTTCCCAAGGTGGCTCACAAAAACCCGGCCGTGCGGCGCCGGTCAGTCGCCGCCGATGGGGACGGAACCGTCACGCATCCCCTCTGTCCCGCGGAGGGTCCACGCCGCGCCCGCGGCGAGCGCGACCGCGACGCCCAGCGCGACGAGGTTGATCTGCTGCCAAACGACGGTGTAGAGGACCAGGTCGCGCCCGAGCAGCAGCGTCCCGACGAGCGCGGTCATGGACCCGGCGGCGAGCGCGCGGACGGTGGCGGCTGTGCCGGCGTCGAGGCCGTCGTATCCCCCTCGGACCGCCTCCGTCGCGTACGCGACCGTCGCGACGAGTCCGAGGTGCCCGGCGAGTCCGGTGATATAAAAGGCCCCCTGCGCGGGCGGCGCGTAGGTGAGGAACGGCACCGCCCGCGAGAAGACCGCGCTGGCGACGATCCCCGCGACCGCGATTCCCGCGGCCGCGCGGAGCAGCCGCGCGTTCCCTCGGCCGCCGCCCCAGATTGTCGCCAGTCCGAGCAGCGTGAAGATTGTCAGCGCCACGATCAGGTGCGCGGCGTGGGTCGACACCGTGTATCCGCCGGGGACGAGCCCGCCGAGCGTGACGGTGATCGCGCCGACCGCGATCTGAAGCGGGAGGACCGCGACCGCCAGCGTCGCCGCCAGCTTCGTCCGGCGCTCGAAGCCCGAGCCGAGCCACGTCCACCCGGCGACGCCGACGATGAGGAAGCCGGTGACCATCGCCCACACGCGGTGGAACCACTCGATGAAGTCCGGGTTGATCGTCAGCGCCGGGATCAGCTGGTCGGAACACAGCGGCCACTGGGCCTGACACGCCAGTCCGGAGCCGGTCGCCGCCGTGTAGACGCCGAGCGAGAAGAGGACGAGCGTCATCCCCGTCGTCGCCGCCGCGTATCGCCTGAACGTTAGCCACGCGGGCCGAAGACTCATTGGCCGATTTCGGGCGCGCGCGCACTTAGACCGTTCGGCCGCTCCCCGCGCACGGGAAGCGCGCACCGGGCCCCTCCGGCTTCCGAACGTTTTTGACTGACCAGTCAGTCAGTATTGACAGGTACCGAATGGCCGACACGGAACGACCGATCCCCGACGTCTCGCACAGCTCCATCCTCGAAGGCGACGCCGCGTCCAGTCGCCGCCACGACTTCGAAGTCGCGTCCAGTCGCCGCCACGACCGCGACGCCGCGAGCCTCCGGGAGGCGATCCGCTGATGGGGCTCCGCGATTCGGTCGACTCGCTGTTCAAGGGGGCCGACGAATTGGACCTCACCTCGGGCGACATCGGGTGGCCGCTGTTCTTCCTTTCCCTACCGATCGTCGTCCAGAACCTCTTTCAGGTGCTGTACAACCTGGCCGACACCTTCTGGCTCGGCCGCTACAGCACCGAGGCGCTGTCGGCGATCACGTTCGCGTTCCCGATCGTCTTCCTGATGATCTCGCTGGCGCTCGGCGTCTCCGTCGCGGGGAGCGTCCTCGTCGCGCAACACACCGGCGCCGGCGACGAGGAGCGCGCCGCCTACGCCGCATCGCAGACGATGGCGTACGCGGCCGTCATCTCCGTCATGCTGGGCGTGCTGGGGTACGCCCTCGTCGACGACGTCACCGCGCTCCTCGGCGTGAACGAGACCGTGGCGCCGCTCGTCGTCGAGTACATGCGCGTGTACGCGGTCGGCCTGTTCGCGGTATTCGGCTTCGCGGTGTTCATGGCGCTGATGCGCGGCTACGGCGACACGGTGACCCCGATGTACGTCATGGCCGGGTCGGTGGTCCTCAACATCCTCCTCGACCCGATACTCATCTTCGGCTTCGACGCGAACCCCCTCTTCGGCGCGCTCGGACTCGGCGGGCTGGAGGCGGCCGCGCTCGACGCGACGGGATTCACCGGCTGGGGGATCGCCGGCGCCGCCATCGCGACCGTCGGCTCCCGGGCCCTCGCGCTCCTCGTCGGGCTTCGGATCATGTTCCGCGGGAACCGGGGCGTCCGAATCCGACTTTCGGAGATGCTCCCCGATCCCGAGTTCGGCAGGACCGTCCTCGGCATCGGCCTGCCGGCCTCCGCCGAGGGCGCGGCCCGGTCGGTCTCCATCACCGCGCTCCTCGTCGTGGTCGCGAACTTCCCGAACGCGGTCAGCGGGGCGTACGGCATCGGGACGCGGATCTTCTCGGTGATCTTCCTGCCGGCGCTCGCCGTCTCGCAGGGGATCGAGACGATGACGGGGCAGAACATCGGCGCCGAGGAGCTGGACCGCGCCGCCGAGACGAACCACTTCGGCGCCCGCGCCATGCTCGGCCTGCTCACGGTCGGCGGCGGGGTCATCGTCCTCGCCGCGCGGCCGATAGCCGGCGTCTTCTCCCCCGATCCGGCGGTCGTCGACCACGCGGCGACGTTCCTCCGCGTGAGCGGCCTCTCGTTCGGATTCATCGGCGCCATGCGCGCGTACACCGGCGGCTTCCGCGGCGCGGGCCACACGATGATCGCGGCCGTCATCTCCCTGATCACGCTCGGCTTCGTCCGCCTGCCGGTCGCGTGGGTCGCCGCCGGCTCGCTCGGGACGATGGGACTGTGGATCTCGTTCCCGATCTCGAACGTCGTCGGCGGGGTCGTCGCGTACCTCTGGTTCAAACGCGACACCTGGCGCGAGGGGAACCTGACCGAGGAGGACGCACCCGCCGAGGAAATCGGCTCCGGCGTCGCCTCGCCGGACAACGACTGACGCCGGGCCGCGGCGTCTGCGAGCGGGGGCGGCGTCGGCGGGCCGACTCCGTTCCGGACGCTATCCCGACAGTTCCCGCTTCGCCTTTCGCGCCCGCTCCGACATCTCCTCGTCGCCGTCGACGTCCGCGAGCGTCTCGACGGCCTCGAGGTTCCGCACCGCGTCGTCGAGGAAGGAGAGCACGTCGCCCGTGTACGCGTACACCATGTAGTCGTCGGTCATCACGTCGACGATGGCTTGCGGGCCGAGCCCCTCGGCGCGCAGCTCGAGGACGTAGCGCATGAACTTCTCCTCGGGATGGCCGCAGTAGGGGTTCGAGTCGCAGTCGCAGTCGAGGAAGTCCTCGGCGAAGTCGAGGACGCGGTCGCGGGTCGTCTCGTCGAGCTTCGAGAGGCCGTCGCCGGTGAACAGCAGGTCGAGGGTGGCGCCGGCGAACGCCCCCTTCGGGATGTTCGCCTCCAGCTGGGAGGAGAGCTGCCGGTGGTTCTTCACGTAGATCTTGTCGGTAAAGGCCACAGTTACGCTCCGATACGCCCGCGGCCCTCAAAAGCGACGCGGTGATCGGAGAAGCGAGCGGCGTCTCTCCCGGGCGCTCCGCGTCGGGCGCCACTCGGTCGCACGCCCGTCCGGGAGTCGTAACCGTTATTTATCGAAGCGGGGTACTTTGCGACGCGTGTCCGGGTTAGGGTAGTGGACTATCCTTCAGCCTTGTGGAGGCTGAGACGCGGGTTCGATTCTCGCACCCGGACCTACACGGCGGAGCCGTGTTGCGTTTTCACCGGTTCTCAACACAACGAGAACCATCTGTTTCAAGTCAAAAAGGCGGGTCTCCGGGTGGTTCCCAACCCGTCCGAAGCTGTCACAATATCAGTTGACTGACCACCGAGAACACCTCATCGGCTGGAGTAATCGCAGCTTTCGATTACAACGGTAGCGAGGCGAATTCCTCCGTTTACGGGTGAGATGAAGCCGACAACAGAGAATCTATCCGCGTTCCCGGCCGTACTCGGGCTTGGATACTTGGCTGGCTCGTTCGGGTGTTAAGCCGACACTCAAATCAGCCAGCGTGTCAAGACTCACGTATGCGCGATCAGCTCCGACGTCATTATCACTCGATTCGCAATCGAATCCTGCGAATTGAACGACGTGAGGTTCACGAGATCCGTCGGTGGCTCGAGGACACGGAGAATCTGCTTCACTTCTCTGTCGTGGTTATCGTACCGCTTCTCATCGGAGCCATCACGTGGATAGCGAACGTCTCACCGGTCGTGTCCTTTCTCGTTTACCCGCCGCTGGCGTCGGGCACATATACGCTGTTTGCTGACCCTGACGGACCGTACTCCTCGCCAACGACGTTCGTCGGTGGGATGACCGCCGGGGCGCTCAGCGGATGGTTCGCGCTCGAAATCGGAACGCGGTTCTGGTACCAGACTCCGGCCGAGCAGTTCCAGGTACAGGCTGGCGTGGCTGCGTTCGGTATTTTTCTCACCGGGATCGTCACGTGGGTCCTCTCACTCGAAGAACCGACGGCGTTTTCGACGGCGCTTCTCGTCCTCGTCACCGGCTCCGACCGGCTGGCGTACGTCACTGGAATCATCGGAGCGAGTCTACTCATCGCCGGCGCCTTCGTACTCTGGCGGCAGCACTTCTATCACGAACGTGCCCGCTATCTGTACACGTCCACCCACGGTGACGATCAGATTCTGGTACCTGTCCGTGGCGAGACGTCCGAGTCACTCGCCCTCTTTGCCGCACGTCTCGCGGCCGCCCACGACGCCAGCAAGGTCGTTCTCCTGAGAACAGTCAGTGAGGAGGTCATCGAGGAAACCGAAACGATAGTGGCGGCTACTCAACAGGGGACTGTTCCCGAGGCTCCTGAAGAACCGCCGGATGAAGGCGTAACCCGCGCAGCTGAAGAGTTGGTGACTGAACAGCAACTACAGCGGCTCGAAGGACTCAAAAATCTGGTCGAATCAACCGTCGATGTATCGTGTGAGTTCGTGATCGCCGCGGAGGGAAACTCAGCTGGAGAAACCGTTCTCACGACGGCTGAAGAGGAGAACTGTGATCTGATCGTCTGTCCGTACGAAACCGAAGACGGAGGCCCCAGTTCGTTCGTCAGAACGATCTTGAAAGGTAACACGGACTCGATCGTGTTGCGCTCGTCGAACGGACGAACGGAGTGGCGGCGCATTCTTGTAATGGCCCGCACGTCAGGAGAACCCGCCAACGCGATGCTTGACTTCGCGGTTCGACTCCTCCCCCCTGACGGGACCATAAGTGCGTGTACTTGTATTTCACACCAACAGGAGCGTCGGACAGCGGAGATTATGCTTGAGAATCTCGTCGAACAATTTTCGACGGGTATCGAGACTCGCATCAGCGTCGCGTCTGCCGAAGCGTTCCTCGATCGGAACGCATCCTCGTACGATCTAGCAGTTGTCGGGGCGAGCACTGATCGAAGCGTTCTATCACGAGTCGTGTCCATGCCGACATTCGAACGCATTCAAGAGGTTGACTGTGACGTCGCAATCGTCCATCGAGCATAGAAGGTTGTGTGAACTACCCTACCCTACTCGCTCACGGCTGACGCCGTTCGCTCCTTGAGGATAGGGCTTCCTGCTTCCGAGGGTGTCAACCTTAGCGTGAAGGAAGCGGCCGAGCAAGGGTAAGTTGGTGAGTTGAGGATGCTCGACCGCATGGTTGAGAAGGCTCGCCAGCAAGAAGTATTTTCCCGTGAGGACACGCCGACGGAGCGGCGTGTCCTCGCGGCGTTTTTGTACCACGCTGGCCTCTCCTACCGGCGAATCGAACCGTTCGTTGATCGCTCGTATGAGGCGATCAGACAGTGGTTTCATCGGCTCAAGCATCTCTTCGAGCCCGACTGCCGGGCTCGCCAAGAAGTCGCCGTCGATGAGACGAAAATCGAGATCGACGGCGACGAGCACTACGTGTGGGCGGCAGTCGATTGTGACACGCTCGAAGTGCTTGCCGTTGAGGTCTCTCCCGGCCGATCGAGTCTCGATGCGCTCCTGTTTTTGAGGGACGTTCTCGAACGATGCCGCGGTCGCCCGCTGGTGCGGGCCGACCGCGGCCCGTGGTACGACTGGCCGCTTGAACTCTTAGACTGCGAATACGAGCGTGAAACGTGGGGAAATCGGTCACTCATCGAAGCGTGGTTCGGGATCTTCAAATACCGAACCAGACGTTTCTACCACCGATTTCCCTTCCACAGCACCGCCAGCTCCACCAGATCATGGCTCACAGCTTTCGCCGCTCTCCACAATGCTGCGATCTAACCTTGACACCCTTCGAGGGTGGGGGCTTAGCGCCTATATCCAGCTAACCCCGGTTTCAGGAACTCTTCTATTGGAGGGTTCAATATCGATCGATGGAACCGCCGGACCCGCGCTTCCGTTCGCAGTCGTCTGTCCGACTCTGTTCCTCGGTGCGGCTGCCTCCATCGCGCTCTCAAGTGGTCTTGGAACGTAACAATCAGGCGAAAAGAGCCCGTCAGCGAGGTCAGTAGACAGGATGGCATTGCGTTGGGTCCCGTATTTAGATACAGTCTCTCAAGACGCGGGCCGGATTCAAGAAGCGGGGAGTGGCCAGTCCCCCCGTGAGCGGCCAGAATTCGGCTTTTTCGAGGACCGGCTTTGGCGCATAAACCCGGTAGTGGGGGCCGGCAAGGCCTTGTAGAGGCCGAGACGGGGGTTCGATTCCCGCACCCGGACCTTCTCGCGGTGAGCGACACCGCGAGCCTAGGGCCGCGCCGGCTGCGGGCGCTACCGCAGCCCTTCGAGGATCTGTAGGTACCGGAACCCCGTCTCGCTGTAGTCCTTCGACGACGCGTCCGCGGCGTCGCGGAGTTCCTCGATCCGGTCGGTGTAGTCGTCGTTAATCACGAGTCTGACGGCGGGCTCGTGGTCGCGCTCGGTGCGTTCGACGACCTCGGCGAGCCCCTCGGTCTGATACCCCTCGCTGACGTACGGCGACCACAGCTGGATCTCGGCGAGCGAGAGGTCGTCGAACACGACGTCGAGGTAGCCGACGACGCGCTCGAACTTCTCGGAGATCCGCTCTAAGCTGTACTGGTAGCTCGCGTTGCCGTACGCGGCCCACTCGTCCGTCGAGGGCGTCCCGGAGTACAGCTGGCCGTCGAGGTGCGTGACGACCTCGCAGGCGAAGATCCGCCGTCCCCCGGGCGTCGACTTGACGCCCAGCACGTCGAGCTCCGTCTGGTCGCCACGCTCCATGGAACGCTGGTTGTACGTCACGAGGTCGCACTCCTCGATGACGCGGAGGTACGCCCCGACCAGCTGCTCTCCCGGCTGCGGCTGCGTCACCGTCGATCACCGGTCCGGACGCGGAACCGACTGCGGCTACTGAATGCTCTCATAGGATCCGCTCGCCGTCCTCCGGGACCAGCACGTTCTCCGTCTCCGATCGGAGCTCCTCGCGCGAGAGCAGGCAGTGGTTGATCGCCTCCATGTGGACCACGGCGACGGCGGCGTCCGTGGCCTCGCGTACGGCGGTCACGTCGTCGACCCCCATCGTGATCGGTTCGCCCTCGTTGAACCGCGCCGCGCCGCCGTTGAGGACGACCGCGTCGGGGTCGAATCGGTCCAGCGTCTCCGCGACGGGCTCGTACCAGACCGTGTCGCCCGCGAGGTACAGCGTCTCCTCGCCCTCGAAGGCGAATCCGGAGACGGGTCCCATCCGCTCGGCCAGTTCGCCGTGTCCGTGACGGCCGGGCGTCCGGTGGAGCGTGACGCCGTCGAACGACGCCGAATCCTCGATCGGTCGCACGTCGGTGAACCCGTCTTCGACGAACGCGTCCGCCTCTGCGGGCTGGCAGAACAGGGGCACGTCCGCGTCGAGCTCCGCTTTCGCCGCGTCGTCGAAGTGGTCGGGGTGGCGGTGGGTGACGATCACCGCGTCGTGCGCGAGGTCGACGTCGGGCATCGGGACGAGCGGGTTGTTCCGGTCGTTGGGGGTGTCGTCGATCGCGGGCATCGAGCCCTGCGGCGCGAACAGGGGATCGACGAGGAAGGCCGTCTCGTCCACGGTCGCGAGGACCGTGGCGTTGCGAACGAGGGTGACGCCGGTGCCGGCGGCTGTCGACATACCCTCGGTTCGGCGAGCAACGGGTTGTGACTTGCGCCGCCTTCCAGCGGCGAGGCGCGACAGCGGCGACCGTCAGGCAGAGGTCCGCGAGCGCGACTGCCGCGCCCCGGACGGCCTCGTCGCATCCGGATACTTATATGGTGCTCGCGAGTCGTATCGCGAGTAATGGAGAGCTGCGAGACGACGACTCGATCCGGATCGCTCCCGAAGAGCGCCGGGACTGGCGCCGTCGGCACGGCCGTGGTCTGGGAGGCGGACGCGACGCACTACGTCGACGACCTCTCGGTGCGCGTCGAGGCGCGATGAGCGGGGACTCGGAGCCGGCGTCGAGCGCTTCCGACGCCCCCGACGGCCCCGACGCGGAGAGCGACACGGACACCGCCGACACGATGCGCGAGCGCGCCGGCGAGAGCCGCGTGAAGCTCTGGCTGCTGTTGCGCGCGGACCGGCTCGTCGTCGCGGGGGTCCTGACGGCCGCCGTCTTCGTCGCGTTCGTCGCCGTCGCGGTCGGCCTCTCGCCGTCCCTCGCGGAGAAGGTCGGGTCGAGCGATCCGATCGAGACGCTGTTCGCGTCGATGATCACGGCGATCGTCACCGGAGCGACCCTCGTCGTCACGATCGGACAGCTCGTGCTCACGCAGGAGAACGGCCCGCTCGGCGACCAGCAGGAGCGCATGAACGACACGCTCGCGGTCCGGGAGTCGGTCGCGGACCTGACCGGTACGCCGGCCCCCACGGACCCGGCCGCATTCCTCGACGCGGTCCTCGGCGCCGCGGCGGAGCGCGCCCGGGGTCTCCGCGACTCGGTGTCCGATCAGGAGGGCGACGGCGACGGATCGGACCGGGCCGCACTCCGGGAGGAGGTCGACGACCTCGCCGCCGAGGTCACGGGGAACGCCGACGCCGTGCGCGGGCAGCTCGACGGCGCCGAGTTCGGCTCCTTCGACGTCGTGTTCGCCGCACTCAACTTCGACTACGGTCCGAAAATCGGCCGGATCGAGCGGCTCGCGGCCGATCACGACGATGAACTCACCGACGACGAGCGGAGTACCCTCGGGGAGCTGAAAGAGGCGCTGTCGCTGTTCGGGCCCGCCCGCGAGCACGTCAAGACGCTGTACTTCCAGTGGGCGCTGATCGACCTCTCGCGCCTAATCTTATACGCCGCGGTGCCCGCGCTGGTCGTCGCGGGCCTCGCCCTCACCGCCGTCGACGCCGGCACGGTTCCGGGAAGCACCCTCGGCGTCGACCACGTGACGCTCGTCGTCGGGGGCGCGTTCGCGGTCACGCTCCTCCCGTTCTCGCTGTTCGTCTCCTACCTGCTTCGCGTGCTCACCCTCGCGAAGCGGACGCTCGCGATCGGGCCGCTGGTGTTGCGCGACTCGGAGTAGTCGATCGCGGTCGCTCTCGGAGTCGTCGGAATGTCGCCCGCGACACTAACGACCGGTCTCATCTCCGGCGGCGTGCCGCGTCGACCGGGAAACCCTCGTGGCGGGCGGTCGCCTGCGCGGCGACGGGCGGGTCGCGTCTGCGACCGGTGTCACGCGCCTGGGTTCTCCGCGCTGTCATCGCTCCCATCGGGGAGTACTCGGGCGGGGACTAATGGCGCGCACCGGAACGTACCGTCCCGAGGCGTTTAACGGTCCTGTTCCCGGTGGCAAGGCCCCGCGACCGGCTCCGGTTCGCCGGCGACGCGGAGCGACCGGCGGTATCGACGCCTATCCGAACGCACTTACGTCCCTGTCACCGACCCACGCGCAATGTCAGTCCGAGTCGGCATCCTCGGCGCGACGGGCGCCGTGGGCCAGCGATTCATCCAGTTGCTCGACGACCACCCGACGTTCGACCTCGCCGCGGTCACGGCGAGCTCGGAGAGCGCGGGCGAGACGTACCGCGAGGCGGCGAAGTGGCGCGTCGACACGCCCATCCCGGACGACGTCGCCGAGATGGAGGTCGCGGAGACGACGCCAGCGGGCATCGCGGACGACGACGTCGACCTCCTGTTCTCCTCGCTGCCCTCGGGCGTCGCGGCCGAGGTCGAGCCGGCGTTCCTGGAGGAGGGCTACGTCGTCTCCTCGAACTCCTCGAACGACCGCATGGCGGCGGACGTGCCGCTCACGATCCCGGAGATCAACCCGGACCACCTCGATTTGATCGAGGTCCAGCGCGACGAGCGGGGCTGGGACGGCGCCCTCGTGAAGAACCCCAACTGCTCGACGATCACGATGGTGCCGACGCTCGCCGCCATCGACGAGTTCGGCCTCGAAAGCGTCCGCGTCTCGACGCTCCAGGCCGTCTCCGGCGCCGGCTACTCCGGCGTCACCTCGATGGAGATCATCGACAACGCCATCCCGCACATCGGCGGCGAGGAGGAGAAGATGGAGACGGAGTCGCGCAAGCTGCTCGGCGAGTTCGACGGCGCCGAGGTCGCGCTCCACGGCGCCGACGTGGCCGCCTCCTGTAACCGGATCCCCACGCTCGACGGCCACCTGGAGAACGTGTTCGCCGAGTTCGCCGCGGACCCCTCGCCCGAGGAGCTCCGCGAGGCGATGCGCTCGTTCGAGGGCGCCGGCGACCTCCCGAGCTCGCCGGACCAGCTGATCAAGGTGTTCGGCGACGACGAGCCCGAGCGCCCGCAGCCCCGCCTCGACCGCACGTACGCGGACGGGATGGGGATCGTCGCCGGCGGCGTCCAGTCGACGGACGCCGGCGCGAAGTACAACTGCCTCGCGCACAACACGATCCGCGGCGCGGCCGGCGCCTCCCTGCTCAACGGCGAGCTGCTCGTCGAGGAAGGGTACGTCTGAGGCTCGACCCGATCGACTGCCGGCGCCCGACGGCGACGACCGCACCTTTTTAAATATTAGACGGTGACCGAACCGCGGGTCGGGGCCCGAATCCCACCGCTTTGCGGTTGGCGCGCGCCTGCGAGCGGCCGCCCTCGGCGGCCGCGGGCTTGCCCGCCTGGAGGGGTCCCGGCCCCGCCTACAACCTGCCGCCGGGGGACGGGAGGGGGCGGTGTTCGTGCGGGGGGGGGGCGGC